>DJRC01000022.1 GCA_002437735.1 Oscillospiraceae bacterium UBA6370
CCGCCGTGAAATCGGCGGGGGAGCGCAGGCGCTCGCGCATGGCGGCATAGGCATTGGTGATGGTAAAGTCCTCGGAGCAGATGAGGTCGCCGCTGCGCGGGGCAAGCCCCAGCTCATGCAGCGCGCGGCAGTAGCCGGAGTAGCGCAGATGGGAGATGGAGCAGTCATCGGGGTCGGAGGTCAGCACGGCGATGCGGCGGTGGCCCTTTTTGACCAGCTCCATGACCGCACGGTAGGCCTCCTGCTCGTCGGCAATGGAGACGGAGGAATATTGGTTCGGGTCGAGCGTGCCGTAGGCGTTGGTGTAGGTGCAGCAGACAAAGGGCACGTTCAGCAGCGCCAGCTCCGCGGGAGAGTAATCCGAGCGCCCGCCTAGAAAAATGATGCCCTGCAGGCGCTTTTCGCGCTCCATCACCGCGCCGCACTTCACCTCGTCATCGCAGGAGGCGATCTGACGCATGACCATCGTGTAGCCCGCAAGGTCGAGCTTATGCTCGATGGCGCGGATGATATCGGTGTAGAAGGGGTTCTGCACGCCGCGCACCACAAGGCCGACGGTGTCGGACTTCGTGCGCACAAGGCTGCGCGCGGAATTGTTGGGCAGATAGTTGTGCTCGGCAATGACCTCCAGCACGCGGCGGCGGCTTTCCTCGCTCACGTCGGGGCGGTCGTTGAGCACACGGGAGACCGTGCTCACGCCCACACCGCTGAGCTTTGCAATGTCCTTGATGGTCATGGCGACACCCTCTGCATGAAAAAATCAAAGCCTGTTTCCGGGAACCTTACCGGTAACGTTTCCGCTTTTCTTTTATTGTAGCAGCCTCTTTCGAAAAAGTCAAAGCACTTTGCCCTGTCCAACTTACCAAAAAAACGGCAAGAAAAATGTCGCAATGAACAAAGGGAGCCTCTGTCCGGCATCGGACAGAGGCTCCCTTTCACAAAAATGCCTTTAGGCGGTGGTGCCTTTACTTTTCCAGCAGCAGCTCCGCGATCTGCACGGTGTTGGTCGCCGCGCCCTTGCGGACCTGGTCGCCGCAGCACCAGAGGTTCAGTCCGCGCTCGTCGGTTAGATCGTCGCGGATGCGGCCGACGTAGACGAGGTCCTGATCGCTCGTGTCGAGCGGCATGGGGTAGACCCTGCTGGCAAGGTCGTCGGTCAGCTTGCAGCCGGGCGCGGCGGCGATCAGCTCACGCGCGCGCTCGACGCTGATCTTTTCCTTCGTGCGCAGCACGACGGAAACGGAGTGGCTGCGCACCACGGGCACGCGCACGCAGGTGCAGCTGACCTTCATCTCGGGCAGGTGGAGAATCTTGCGGCCCTCGTTCTGCATTTTCATCTCCTCGCTCGTGTAGCCCATGTAGGCCTCGCCGCCGATCTGGGGGATGACGTTGTAGGCGATCTGGTACTGGAACACCTTCGGCTCGACAGGCTTGCCCGCGGCGAGCGCCGCGACCTCATCGTGCAGCTCGTCGATGCCGTTTTTGCCCGCACCGGAGACCGCTTGATAGGAGCTGGCGATGATGGCCTCGATGGGACTCTCCTTCGCCAGCGCGTTGATGGCGACGAGGGTGACGATGGTGGTGCAGTTGGGGTTGGAGATGATGCCGCTGTGCCACTTCACGTCCTCGGGGTTGATCTCGGGGATGACCAGCGGCACCTTGGGATCGAGACGGAAGGCGCTGGAGTTATCGACGAACACGGCGCCGGCCTTGACGATAGCGGGGGCGAAGCGCTCGGCAATGTCGTTCTCCGCCGCGCCGAGCACGATGTCAAGACCCTCAAAGGCGTCGTCCGACGCCTCGACGATCGTGCACTTCCTGCCGCCGAAGTCGATGGTGCTGCCCGCGCTGCGCGCGGAGGCGATGGGACGCAGCTCGCCGACGGGGAACTCGCGCTCGAGGAGGATCTTCATCATTTCCTGCCCCACGGCGCCCGTCGCGCCGAGAATGCCTACATTATAAAGCTTCATGGTATTACCCTCACCTTTTCCTTAAATATGTTCCTTGACAAAGCTGTCATACAGTACGCGAATGGCCTGCGCGAAGTCCTTTTCCTCCACGCCGACGATGATGTTCAGCTCCTCGGGGCCCTGCGTGATCATGCGGATGTTCACGCCGTTCTCACCGAGCTTGGCAAAGATCTTGCCGGAAACGCCGGGGCGGTACGCCATCTTCCGGCCGACCGCCGCGACGACCGCGATGTGCTCCGTCACCGTTATCTTATTCGGCTGCACCTCTTTTTGCAGCTCGCCCAGCATGGCGTAGAGACATTTGGAGACCTTTTTGCTCTCCACCACCAGCGAGATGATGTCGATGCCGGAGGGGATATACTCCACGTTGACCTCGTGCTTGGCAAGAATTTCCAGAATCCGCACGAGCGTGCCGGGGTCGCCGGACATACCGGTCTTGGCGATGGTGATGACGGAGAAGCCCTTCTTGCCCGCGATGCCGGTGATGAAGCTGCCGTCGTTCGTGTCCTCCTCGATGTTCTCGAGAATGGTGGTGCCGGGGTGTTCCGGCTCATTCGTGTTGCGGATGTTGAGCGGAATGTTCTTCTCACGCACGGGGAAAATGGTACCCTCGTGGAGCACCTGCGCGCCGATGTAGCTCAGCTCGCGCAGCTCGCCGTAGGTGAGGTGGCGGATGGGCGCGGGATCGTCCACGATCCGCGGGTCGGCCATCAGAATACCGGAGACGTCCGTCCAGTTTTCGTA
>DJRC01000073.1:0-2722 GCA_002437735.1 Oscillospiraceae bacterium UBA6370
GGCAGTTCGGGGGTCAAGGGGCAAAAGCCCCTTGCGCTCTCTTGGGGTTCCAAAGGGGGGATTCTCTACGGTAGAGAATCCCCCCTTTGATTTGTGCCGCGCAAAGCGCGGCAAACCCCATACCCTCGGCATGAAAAGGGAGACCATTCCGCTAAGAATGGTTCCCTTTGATTGGTGCCGCGCAGGGCGCGGCAAGCCCATACCCTTCGGTATGTTAAGCTCTCAGCCCGGAGGCCACGTCATGTCCCGCCCCGCGAGCACATGGAAGTGCAGGTGCGGCACGCTCTGCCCCGCCTGCTCGCCGATGTTGGAGACCACACGGTAGCTCTCAATGCCCATTTCCTTTGTCACCCTGGCAATGACCTCAAAGATGTGCGCGACCACGGCGCTGTTTTCGGCGTTGATGCCGGAGACGGACGCGATGTGTACCTTGGGGATCACGAGGAAGTGCGTGGGAGCCTGCGGCGCGATGTCGTAGAAGGCGTAGCACAGCTCGTCCTCATAGACCTTGTTCGAGGGGATCTCCCCCGCCGCGATGGCGCAGAACAGACAATCGTTCTTCATGGTTTCATTCTCCTTTCAAAGAAATTGATTCCGGTCGGAATTATAATGGTAATCCACCTCGGCCAGACGCGCGCAAAGCTCTCCCTTGTCCACGTCTAGCGAGGAGCACAGCTCATCTAGGTTCTCATACTCGTCGCGCAGACGAGCATTGCAGAAGCTCATGAGCATCACAGGATCGTTCGGCAGCTGCATCAGCCGATCACCCCGGCCACATAATCGTCCACCGCCGCGAGCGCGTCGTCGACCTTGCTCACCTCGGCGCCGCCGCCCATGGCGCTGTCGGGCTTGCCGCCGCCCTTGCCGCCGCAGATGGGCGCGATGGTCTTGATGATATCGCCGGCCTTGACGCCCTTGGCGACCGCGTCCTTGCCGCAGACCGCCAGCAGCGTGACCTTGCCGTCGTGGACGGAGGCCAGCACACCGACAACGCCGGGCTCCTTATCGCGCAGGAAGTCGCCGAGCTTGCGCATGGCGTTGGGGTCCATGCCGTCGCGCTGGGCGGTAATGACCTTCAGGCTGCCGACCGTCTTGGCAGCGGTCAGGAAGCTGCGCGCCTCGCCGAGAGATGCCTCCTCCTTGAACTTTTCGAGCTTCGCCTTGATGTCCTTCAGCTCGCCGATCTGGGCCTCGAGCTTGCTCTCCAGCTCCGCCTGCGTGGTCTTGAGCATCTGCGCCACACGGACGATGCGCTCTTGATTGCGGCGGATCTCGGCAAGCGTCTGCTTGCCGGTGATGGCCTCGATGCGGCGCACGCCGGAGGCGACGCTGCCCTCGCTCTTGATGCGGAACAGGCCGACCTTGGCGGTGTTGTCAAGATGCGTGCCGCCGCAGAACTCCATGGACACATCGCCCATCTCGACCACGCGGACCACATCGCCGTACTTCTCGCCGAACATGGCGACGGCGCCCTTCTTCTTCGCTTCCTCGATGGGCAGCACCTCGGTCACGACGGGAATGCCGTCGAGCACGGCGTCGTTCACAAAGGCGTCGATCTCCGCGAGCTGCTTGGGCGTGATGCCCTCGAAGTGCGTGAAGTCGAAGCGCAGGCGGTCGGGCTCGACGAGGGAGCCGGCCTGATGGACATGGTCGCCCAGAACGTGCTTGAGGGCTGCGTCGAGCAGATGGGTGGCGGTGTGCGCGCGGCGCACGCCCTTGCGGCGCTCGACGTCGATGCTCGCGGTCGCGGTGTCGCCGAGCTTAAAGCTGCCGGAGACGACCTTGCCGGTGTGCATATACTTGCCGCCCTTGTTCTTCTGCACGTCGGCGACTTCAAATTTTGCGTCGCCGCAGGTGATGACGCCGTGGTCGGCGACCTGGCCGCCCATCTCGGCATAGAACGGTGTCTTGTCGAGCACGATGATGCCCTCGACGCCGCTCATCATCTCCTCGGCCTGCTCGCCCTCGACCACCAGCGCGACAAGCTTCGCGTCGTCGATGGAGTCGTGGTCGTAGCCGACGAACTCGGTAGACGGGATGTCCTTGCCGAACTCAACGCCCGCCCAGCCGAGGTCGCCGAGCGCCTTGCGCGCCTCGCGGGCGCGGTTCTTCTGCTCGGTCATTGCCTTCTGGAAGGCGTCCTCGTCCACGCTCAGGCCCTCGTCCGCCGCCATCTCGCGCGTGAGGTCGATGGGGAAGCCGTAGGTGTCGTAGAGCTTGAAGGCGTCCTCGCCGGAGAACCTTGTCTCGCCCTTGGCCTTGTGCTCGGCGAGCATATCGGAGAAAATCCTCATGCCGCCGTCGATGGTCTTGGCAAAATTCTCCTCCTCGGTGCGGATGACCTTGGTGATATAGCTCTGCTTCTCACGCAGGTCCTTATACTCGCACTCGTTGACCGCCACGACGGTGTCAACGATCTCATAGAGGAACGGGCGATTCACGCCGAGGAGCTTGCCGTGGCGCGCCGCGCGGCGCAGCAGACGGCGCAGAACGTAGCCGCGGCCCTCGTTGCTCGGCAGTACGCCGTCGCAGATCATGAAGCTCGCGGAGCGGATGTGGTCGGTGATGATGCGCAGGGAGACGTCGCGCGCGTGGCTCTCGCCGTAGTGCGCGCCGGTGATCTCGCTGACCTTGTTGGTGATGTGCATGACGGTATCGACGTCAAACAGGGAGTTGACGTTCTGGCTGACCATCGCCAGACGCTCCAGGCCCATGCCGGTGT
>DJRC01000073.1:2769-11263 GCA_002437735.1 Oscillospiraceae bacterium UBA6370
CGGTGTCGATGTTCTTCTGCTTGAGCTCGGTGTAGTTGCCGTGGCCGTCGTTGTCAAACTGGGAAAAGACGTTGTTCCACACCTCAACATAGCGGTCGCAGTCGCAGCCGACCGTGCAGCCGGGCTTGCCGCAGCCGTACTCCGCGCCGCGGTCGTAGTAAATTTCGGAGCAGGGGCCGCAGGGGCCGGAGCCGTGCTCCCAGAAGTTATCCTCCTTGCCGAAGCGGAAGATACGGTCCTCGGGGATGCCGACCTCATCGCGCCAGATGGCGAAGGCCTCGTCGTCCGCGGGGGTCGTCTCACTTCCGGCGAACACGGAGGGATAGAGGCGATCCGGCTCCAGGCCGACCCACTCGGGGCTGGTGAGAAACTCCCACGACCATGCGATCGCCTCATGCTTGAAGTAGTCGCCGAACGAGAAGTTGCCGAGCATCTCAAAGAAGGTGCCGTGGCGCGCGGTGTGGCCGACGTTGTCGATGTCGCCCGTGCGGATGCACTTCTGGCAGGTGCAGACGCGGCGGCGCGGCGGCTCCTCCTCGCCCTTGAACCATGGCTTCATGGGCGTCATGCCCGCGTTGATGAGCAGGATGGACTTGTCGTTCTGCGGGATTAGGGAAAAGCTGGGCAGACGCAGGTGGCCCTTGCTCTCAAAGAACCTGAGAAACATTTCCCGCAGCTCGTTGAGGCCGTAAACAGGATGGGACATGGTTGATTTCTCCTTTGTATGATAAATTTTAATGCTTTTCGTCTCGGTATTCGCTCAGCGCCGCGAGCTCATGCTCAAGATTTCGGTAAAACTGTGTGACGTGCCAGCCGTCGCAGAGCGCATGGTTGATAAAAACGGACACCGGCAGCATCATGCGGCCGTTTTCCTCGCGGTATTTGCCCCACGCGAAGCGGGGATTGCTGTCGTCCGCGCCGGCGGCAGGCTCCTTGATCTGTGTGTAGTATAGCCAAGGCACGCAGGAGACAAAGAAATTTGCCAGCACGTCGCCGTCCTCGGTCAGCGTACCGCGCTCCAGCGTTTCCCGCTGGCGCTGCCGGCCGGTCGAAACAAACTTTTCAAGGCTCGTCAGATCATCCTCCAGCAGGCAGTAGACGTATACGCCCGTGCCGTCCGGCTTCATCACCGTGTAGGAGGGATCGCAGTGGTCATACTCCGCCACCTGCCCGTCCGGCAGGAGACGTCGCCGCAGCTCGGGCACGGCGTTCGCGGCGCGCACGACGGCGTAGAGGAAGCTCAGGAAAAAGGGGCTCCCGCGCTCCTTCATCGCCGCGAGAAAGTCTGTGATATCCACCGGCACGGTGATGCCGGCCCACGGGTCCTGCATGGCGCGGAAATAGGCGAACTGCCCGCTGCGCGGGTCGCGGCTCATGTCAATGATTCTTCTTGCCATCGCTTCACTTCCTTTTAATCTCCATTCCGATCAGCTGCATATCGGGGTCAAAGGCGATGCGGAAATAGACGCTCTTTTTCTCGTACTTGCGCCGGATGACCGCAATGGCGTGCGGCTCGTCGGTGTCCGTCACGCCGGTGACCATCGTGTCCGTCACCTCCTTCGGCTCTCCGAGGCCGTCGGTCGCTGTGTCCATCACGTCCTCCATGGCCGAAGCGGTCGTCGCATCGCGCACATCGCTGCGCAGCGCCTCGTAGACCTCGTCGTATTCGCCGCGGATGAGCTGGTCCATCACGCCGAGTCCGGCGCTGAGGACCGCGTCCTCCTCCATTCCCTTTGGCAAGGGATTCCCCTTTACCGCGCAGGCGGTGCAAAGAAGCAGCGTCAGCGCCGCGAGCGAAAGCAGTATGCTCCGTTTGATCCTCTCTCACCTCTTTTCGAAATCAAAAAGGCTCCGCCCCCGAAATAGGGGCGAAGCCTTGCTTCACGGTACCACCCTAATTATCTCCCCCCACGGGGAGCATCTTAGCCGTCCGGTAACGGGGACGAGGCGTTCCGCTCCTCGCGGACGGCTCCAAAGCGGCTGCCGTGCCTCGTAGGCCGAGGGCTTTCACCAGCTCCCTCTCGCTGTGGACTCGTCTGCACGGCTGACTTTTTCATCGCGTTTACGGAGTTATTATATCCGAATTTCTTTTTTTGTCAAGCGTCCGCTTGCAATTCCTCCGCCTTTGCCGTATACTTTTTTCATCTGTGTTACCATATGTTGAAAAGAGGGAAACCTATGAAGCGTTCCTATTCCGGCTATCTCTATATCGTCCTCTGCGCTGTCATCTTCAGCACCATGGAGGTCATGCTCAAAACCGTTCACGGTGTCTTCGCGCCCATGCAGATCACCTGCTTGCGCTTTCTCATCGGCGGTCTCCTTCTCGTTCCCTTTGCCCTGCGCTCGATGAAGAAAAAGGGCGCGGCCTTCACCCGCGCCGACGTCGGCTTCTTTGCGCTCACGGGCTTCCTGTGTGTGGCGTTCTCGATGGTGCTCTACCAGATGGCGGTGACCTACACCAAGGCGTCCGTTGTTGCCATCATTTTCTCCTGCAATCCCATCTTCGTTACCGTGCTTGCCTATTTTCTCCTGCGGGAGGACATCCACCGCAACCACATCATCGCCCTCGCGATCGAGCTGCTGGCGGTTTTCATCATCATTGATCCGCTGCACGCCTCGCTCGATCCCACCGGCGCGCTGCTCGCCATCGCCTCGGCGCTGGTGTTTTCGTTCTACAGCGTAGTCGGCAAGAAGCGCACGCCGCGCTTCGGCGGCATTGCCGTCACCTGCTTCAGCTTCCTCTTCGGCTCCGTGGAGCTGCTGGCCGTCCTGCTGCTCGGCCGCACGGCGGCGTTCGGCGGACTGTTTGCCTCGCTGGGGCTGGACATTTTCGTGAATGTCCCTCTGCTCTCCGGCATCCCGCTCTCCGCGCTGCCCGCGCTCGCCTACATCTGCGCGGTCAATTCAGCGGCAGGCTACGTCTGCCACATGATGGCGCTGGAGAAGACCAGCGCGCAGGAGGCGTCCCTCATCTTCTTCCTCAAGCCGATGATCGCGCCGCTCTTCGCGTTTCTCTTCCTGCGTGAGGAGATCACGGCGAATATGCTCCTCGGCATCGTCTGCTTCCTCGTCGGCTCCGGCATCGCCATCCTGCCGGGCCTGCTCGCGCAGAAAAAGCAGCGCGCCTAACGCATTCCGTAAAAAATTGCCGCTATCGGAAGATAGCGGCAATTTTTATCTCTTTCAATCCTTTGCGCTCAGGTCCACCGCGTGGCGCACGAAGCTCATCGCCGGCACCGGCTGCGGCAGCTGCATGGTAAACACCATGCGCGGATTTCTCGGCTCTAACAGCGTGAAGCCCTCGGCGTCGCGCATCTCGGGAACGACCATGGAGAACGGCTTGCAGTCGGGCCCTACGACCTCCACCGTGTCGCCCGCGCGGAACTTGTTGCGCAGGCTGAGCGTCGCCACGCCGTTCACGTCGCAGCTCTCGACCACCGCCACGACCTGCCAGTCGCGGATGTAGCGGGAATTGTCGTAATACTGCCCCGGCTGACCGTAGTAGAAGCCGGTCGAATAGTGGCGGTGGCTGACGTGCTCGACCTCGTCGAGCCAGACCGGGTCGGGCGTCTCCCCCGCCCCGACCTCGTCGAGCACATGGCGATAGGCGCCCGTGACGATGGCGGCGTAGTATTCACTCTTCGCGCGGCCCTCGATCTTGATGCAGTCGATGCCCGCGTCCATGATGTCGTCCAGATGACCGATCATGCACATATCGCGGGAGTTCATGATGTACGTTCCCTTCTCATCCTCAAAGACCGGGAAGTATTCGCCCGGCCGCTTCTCCTCCATCAGGGCGTACTGATAGCGGCATGGCTGGGCGCAGGCACCGCGGTTGCTGTCGCGCCCCGTCATGTAGTTTGAGAGCAGGCAGCGGCCCGAATAGCTCACGCACATCGCGCCATGGCAGAAGGTCTCCAGCTCCAGTTCCGGCGGGAGCTTCTCCCGCATTTCGCGTATTTCCTGTAAAGATACTTCCCTTGCCAGCACCACACGCTTCGCGCCTAAGTCATACCACGCCCTTGCGCACTCATAGTTGGCGATGCTCTGCTGCGTAGAAATGTGGCGCTCGCACTTCGGCGCGTACCTCCCCGCCAGCGTAAACGCGCCGAGGTCGGCTAAAATGAGCGCGTCGACGCCCAAATCGTTCAGCCGCTCCAGATGCTCGGGCAGCCGCGCGACCTCGTCGTTGCGCGGCATGGTGTTCACCGTGACATGGACGCGCACGCCGTGGTCATGCGCGAAGCGCACAGCCTCCGGCAGCTCGTCGGCGGTGAAGTTGCCTGCGAACGAGCGCATCCCGAAGCTCGTGCCCGCAAGATAGACCGCGTCCGCGCCGTAAAGCACCGCCATTCTCAGCTTTTCCATATCGCCCGCGGGGGCGAGCAGCTCCGGTTTCTTTTGCATAGTAGCTCCTCTCTCAAAAGCAGCATGGCCTGTGGCCATGCTGCTTTTTTCGGTTCTTAGCCGCCGTACTGGCTGGAGTTGACAAAGTTGACGTGCTCGCGGTAGGTCTTGAAGAAGTGATGCACGCCGTCCTTGCCGAGCGCGTAGAAATAGTAGTTTGTGTCCGCCGGCTCCAGCGCCGCGCGAATGGACGCGAGGCCCGGATTACAGATGGGCGTGGGCGGCAGGCCCTCGTGCATACGCAGGTTGTAGGGCGTATCCTTATCGAGGTCCGCCTGCGTGAGCGGGCCGGCATAGTTCTCGCCGTTCGCGTAGCCGAGACCGTAGATGACCGCCGCGTCGATCTCGAGCTTATGGTAGGTCTCGCCGACGTTGTTGAGACGGTTGTAGATCACAGAGGCGATGTTCGTGCGGTCCTTGCCGTCCGTCTCCTTTTCGATGAGCGAGGCAATAATGAGGATCTCCTCGAGCGAATAGCCGGACTCCTCCACCTGCGTCATCAGCTCATCGTCCATGCGCTGCGAGAAATTGTCGAGCAGGCGGCAGATGGCGTGAGACGGGTCCTCGTTGACGAAGAACTCATAGGTGTCCGGGAAAAGATAGCCCTCGAGCCTGGCGATGCCGGACTTGCCGGAGTCGAGGAAGCTGTAGTCGAAGCTCCCGCGCTCCACCGCGTCGAGCAGCGCGTCCTCGCTGTTGACGCCGTACTTGGCCAGCAGCGAAACGATCTGCCGCACGCTGTAGCCCTCCGGGATCGTGACGGTGACCGTATCGGCGTTGATGGTCGCGTTGCGGTTGCTCATGCCCTGAATGAGCGCGTTGTAATCCATGTCGGTGTTGAGCTCATAGGTGCCGATGCCGATCTTATCGCCCGCGTGGCGCACCGCGCCGAAGAGCTTGAAGAACCATTTGTATTCGATCAGCCCCTCGCTCTTGAGCTTGGTGGCGATGGTATTGATGTCATCGTCCTTCGTGACCTCAATGGTCGCGGTGACGGGCTCTTTATTGAACGCGCACATATCGTTCGCCAGCAGCCAGCCGACGCCCGCCAGGATCGCCGATACGGCGACCACAAAGATCAGCCACAGCAGGAAGCGGCGCTCGCGGCCCTTGCGGCGGTTCCGCCGGCGGCGCTCCGCGCTCGCGGCGCTCTGCGCGGAATGAGTCGGGCGCTCGCCGCCCTCGCGGCGGACCTGCCCGGCGTCCCATCGCGCGGTGTTGTATTTTTCCTCGTGATCCATAAAAGAACAGCACTCCTTTTCAAGAATCCTAAAAGTTTTTTCAGCGGTCAGGCCCCCATTTGCATTTTCCCGCATAGGATAAGGCAGAGCATGACAAGTGAGGTGAAACGTAAATGTGCAACAACAATGACTGCTCCTGCGTGTGGCTGATCCTGATCATCATCTTGATCCTCTTCGGCTGCGGCGGCTGCGGAAACAGCTGCGGCTGCGGGAACAACAGCAACAGCAGCTGCTGCTGTTAAGCGCGCTCGATCCTCCTGTGAAGATGGGACGCACCGCGTCCCTTTTCACACGCCGCCGCGCGGGACAGGCCCTCAGCCCAGCAGGGCTTTGACGCGCGCATAGACCTCTTCATGGATGTCCTCGATGCCGCGCATCCGACCATCCCGTGTGCAGTCGACGCGCTGCCAGCCGCAGCGCGCGGCGACCCCGCGCGCGTTTTCGCGGCACTCGCGCAGGTAGGCGTCGTCCGCCTCGTGGATATCGGCGGCGGTGTGCGTCGCCCTTTCACGCTCGCGCATGAGTCGCTCGGTCACCTCGGTCGGCACGTCGAGATAAAAGACCAGCGACGGCTCGGGGAGCCCGAGCAGCCCATACTCAAAGCCGAAGAGCCAGTCGAGAAATTTCTCCCGCTCGCCGTCCGGCAGCTTGGACGCCTGATGCACGGCGTTGGAGGTCGTGTAGCGGTCAGCGATGAGCAGCCCGCCCGCTTCGTAGTAGCCGCCCCAGTCCTGCTTGTAGGAGGCGTAGCGGTCCACCGAGAAAAAGGTCGATGCCGCGTAGGCGTTCACATCGTCGGGATGCGAGCCGAACGCGCCGCCGAGGTACAGCTCGACAAGCGCGGCGGACTTTTCGCCGTAGCGCGGGAAGTTGAGCTTGCGGCAGTCCACGCCCTCGCGCTCCAGCCGCTCAAAGAGAAGCCTGGACTGCGTGGCCTTGCCGGAGCCGTCTGTTCCCTCAAAAACAATGAGCTTTCCCTGCTTCATTTCCGCTTCTCCCCCGCGACATGGACCAGAAAGAGCGGCAGCTTCATCATACGTCCCGCGCGGGACGGGTTTTTGATGAGCCGGTAGAACCACTCCAGATTGTGCTTACAGTAGAATTCCGGCGCGCGCTGCGCCACACCCGCGAACACGTCCAGCGAGCCGCCGAGGCCCAGCAGCAGCTTCGCGCCCGTGGCCGCGCCGTACTGCGCCATCCACTTCTCCTGCTTCGGCGCGCCGAGGCAGACGAGCGCCATGTCCGCACCGCTCGCGCGGATCTCCGCGGCGATGGCGTCGGATTCCGCGTCGGTAAAATAGCCGTCGTGCGTGCCGGCGATCTGCAGCCCGGGCAGCTTCTCGCAAAGGTTCTTCGCCGCCTGCTCCGCCACGCCCGGCTTCGCGCCGAAAAGATAGACCTTCTTTCCGGTCTCCGCGCAGTGCACGAGCATCGCCGCACCGAACTCAATGCCCGGCACACGGGATTTGAGCGGCGTGCCGAGGAGCTTTGCGCCGTAGATAACGCCGATGCCGTCGGGCAGCACGAGGTCCGCGCCGTTCACGGCCGCCATCGCCTCCGCGTCCGCGCGGCAGGTCTCCACGATCTCGGGATTCGGCGTCACCACATAGTGCGCGCCCTCGCCCGCAAGCAGCTCGCAGCCGCGCGCGACGGCCTCGGTCATGGTGAGATTGTCAAAGCCAACGCCTAAAATATCAATACGCATCGTATCGCCTCATTTGTGATAATTCGCCTTAGTATACCACGCTTGTCCCGCCGCGTGCAACACAAAAGCAAAAAGTTTCCGAAATCTTCAAAAAGAAAGGCTCCCCGAAATCGGGAAGCCTTCCTTTTTACCGGTCCCTGATCTCCAGCCCCGCCGTATCGTAGAGCACGCGGGCATGGTTGCGCCGCAGCAGCTCGCGCGAGAGCACATTCCCGGTGGTCTTATCCACCATTGTCCGATACACCTCGCCGCAGCGATAGACAACGCCGTCCTCGCGCACGAAGCGCTCGTTCTCCGCCGCGATGTGGTATTTGACCGCAAGCGGCGCATCCGTGCGCAGCTCGCCGCACAGGTGCGTGGGCGTCGTATGGACGAGAAGCTGGTACGTCTGCTCCGTGTCATTGCGGAAACGGTAGTCGAGATAGTTATAGAAGATGGACGTGCCCGTGCCGAACGGCACCTGACGGCCGAAGTCCGGGAAGAGGTCGAACTGGTCGTGATGGTGCTGCTCCGTGATGGTCAGGGGCGCATGGAGCACCATCCAATGAATCAGGTTGCTGAACTGGCACATTCCCCCGCCGACGGCTTCGCCGGTCTGCGCGTTGGCAATGACCATGCCGGTGCGGTAGCCGTTCGCGGCGCTGGGCCGCCCGAAGAGGTGCCAGAATGAAAACGTCTCGCCCGGGCGGATGAGAATGCCGTTGATCCTCGGCGCGGCCAGCGCGAGGTTGACAGCCTTGTTGTCCTGCAGGACCGGATCGACCCTGCCGAGCGTGCGGCGGATGAGCGAATTGTGCCGGCAGACGAGCGTAGGAAGCGGTGCCTCCATGCGCAGCTTTGGAAAGCGCTCCCCGGAAAATCCGTCGCGCAGCGCGCGGAGCGCACAGCTTTTTTCGACCGAGATGCGGTACGCGAGCGGCGAAAGCTCACAGAACAGTCTTCGGTGCATGATGCTCTTACCTCTCTTCTCTCTTTCTTACCAGCTGCCGTTGCCGAGGATCTCGCCGTACCAGCCGCCCTCCGCCGCGATGAGCCTGCAGCGGTAGAACATGGTATAGGTCCCCGCGGGCAGACCGTCTCCCGCCTCCACTGGCTGCATCTCATTTTCATCGTAGCGCGCTGTCAGCTCCTCCGCGTGCGT
>DJRC01000073.1:11331-11466 GCA_002437735.1 Oscillospiraceae bacterium UBA6370
CGTGCGTGGGGACGAAGTAACCGTTCATATAAAAGCCGTACTCGCCCTCCCTCAGCTTGCCGAGCCGGCGCATCTGCTCGTTGTCGTCATTGCTCAGGAAGCCGTACGCCTTCGCCCTCACAAAGCTGCAATGGT
>DJRC01000033.1 GCA_002437735.1 Oscillospiraceae bacterium UBA6370
GCCTCCCAGATCGCCGCGGGCGAGTGCATACAAACGCCGAAGACGAGAATAAGTACTAGCGCTCCGCTGACGAGCGTAATGACATGCCGCTCGAACTGATCGAGGATGATCAGAAGAAACATCCCGAGAAAAATACAGATCGCAATGACCTGCGCAAGCATAGAAAAAACCCCCATTTCCAAGATGCAAGTGAGGGTATTATACGTCTGCCGCGCAGGTCCCGCAATCGAAAAACCGCAAGATTTTGCGTCTGAAAATTAAGAAAGCCGCTATATTTGCTAATTTCCCGTTAAGAGCCTTGTCACCCGGCGACACCGTTCGTCCGACACGCGGACGATGATCTTCCGTCTGCGGCGGTCGAAAAGAACGGCGAACACCCGCCCTCTCACGGCTCTTTCCTCATTTCGGATAGCGCTGCGGGATCAATCCCGCACGCATGAGATAGTAAACGACGCTCGGCACAACGGCGAGCTGGAGCACGATGCCCGGCAGCGCCGTCACAAAGCTCGCGGCGATCCATGCCTGCATGGTATACTGTCCCGCCATGAAAAAGAGAGCCTTTGTCACACCGGAGACAAGACGGCCGACAAGCATTGCGGTGACGAGCGAAAGGTAGATGTCGGCATAGGTCTTCCCCGTGCGTACAAGGCGCAGCATCAAGCCGGTCGTCAGGCCGTAGGCCGCGCACTCGACCATCATGGCAGGCATCAGGGCCGCCGTCGGCATTCCGGTGAGAACGCTCGAAAGCATGGGGCCAAGCAGGCCGCAGACCGCGCCGTAGGGCGCACCGCAGACCATGCCGCACAGCAGCACAGGAATGTGCATCGGCAGCATGATCTTGCCGCCGTTCGGGACGGAATGGAATGCCATCGGCAGGACAAGGCAGAGCGCGATGTTCACGGCGGTGAGGACAAGGCGTTTGGTAGCGGTCATTTGCGTTGCTTTTTGCATGGATCGGATTCCCCTTATCTTTGGTATGCTTTTAGTTTACGACAGAAATTTTCTCCTTGCAAGCCCCGGATGGATAAAATTTGAGGCGGCGGCACAGCTTTGTGCCGCCGCTCCCCTTTTCCTTCCGTTATTCCGTGAGCTTTGCGTCAAAGGTCAGCGTGACCGTGATGGGCTGACCGTCCTGCATGGAGAGGAAGAAGCCCTCGCCGTAATAGTACTCCCCCTCGATCTTGGCATCGTAGCGCATTTCCACATCTTTCCATACATTCGAGCAGGGCGCGTCCTCCGGCCAGCTGTCTGTGGTGACCTGCTTTATCACGCTGCGGATGTTGAAAAGGCTCGTGCCTTTCTGCGCCGCGGCGAGCGCGAGGTACGCCATGCGGGCGTTCTCATCGCCCGTGTCGTAGATCGTCTCCGCCGTTTCGGCATACGCCCAATGCACGGCGCGGAGCGTTCCGTCCTCCACCTCATAGGTGAACGGCGAGGGATCATCGCCCCCGCCGAAGTAGACCACGTTCTCATATTGGTTCTCTGCCCACTCGCCGTTTTCATCGAGCGACCAGCGCTCGCCATAGTCAAAATAGCTGCGGTAGAAATTGACGTTCTCCGCAAATTCCGCCACGGTCAAGTCGCCGCGGTTCGGCGGCAGCATGGCGGCGAGCAGCATAGCGACGCTCAGTGCGAAGCACAACGCCCAGCTCGCCGCGCAGAGCAGCACCATTTTCCCCGTACCGCGCTCGTCGAAGCGCTCGACGCTGCCCTCCTCCCACGCGAGCTCCTCGCCCCGCGTATAGCGGCGGTAGCTGAGGTAACTGCACACAAGCTCCACAAGCGGCAGGCCAAGTCCGGCGCCGTAGAACCACACGAGCGCCGTTCGGTTCAGCGCCTCGTTGTAGCTGAGCTTTTCGCCGTCCGGCCGCGTCACGGTGATACCCATGCACCACTTGCCGGCGGTCGTACCGAAGCGCGAGAGCAGCAGCGGCTCAAGGAGGAGCAGCAATCCCCAGCCGATCAGAGTGCAGACGATGTCCTCCCACCGGGAAACCGTTGTGTAGTTGCGGTGCAGCAGCACATACTGCACGAATGAGACCGGAAGCCTTACGAGCGAGAGGTCGATGCCGCGGGCAAAGTAGCGCCGCCACGGGTGCGGCTCGGCAACGTCCCGCTGCTTCGCCGCCGCGTCCGGCTCAAAGCCGTTGAGGTAGTCCTCCGGCCGTAAGGCGGAATAGCTTGTCACCTCGCGGGAGATGGCTTCGCACACGTTTCGCGCCGCCAGCAGGCGCTGCCCCTCGCTCTCCAGCGCCGCACAGCGCTCTCGCATGGCAGCGGCAAAGTCCGCCTCACCGCTTTGCAGCCCTCGAATCTCCTCGAGCGAAAAGCCGAGGCTCCGCAGCAGCGCGATGCGCAGCAGCGTCTCCAGATCCTCCTCGCTGTAGTCACGGTATTTGTTCTCCCGCCGCGCGGGAGCGAGCAGCCCCTCCTGCTCGTAATAGCGGATATTCGCGCGCGACAGACCGCTGCGCTCTTCGATCTCTTTGATGTTCATAGGCTCTCCTTCCGCGCTCTGCGCCGATCCTTTCCAATGCTATGATACCGCATTGTAAGGCATAAAGCAACTTGACAGTCAAGCCCTTTTTCAAAATTTTTCGGTCATATTCGAGCCTGTCTCCCGCTATGGATAGAGATAGACACAAAAATCTGGGAGATCGGAGGGCTTTTTATGACCCATTCCTTCTATCGGAGCTACGGCTTCCTTGCCGCGATGCTCGGATGTATCGTGCTCGGCTGCGCCGTCGGCGCGGTCTGGCCCGGGGCTGTCTGCCTTGAGCCGCTCGGCACCGTGTTCATCAACATGATGTTCTGCCTCGTCGTGCCGCTGGTGTTCTGCTCGCTCGCGGGGAGCATCGCCAATACGCGCTCACGGCGCAGAGC
>DJRC01000048.1:0-2119 GCA_002437735.1 Oscillospiraceae bacterium UBA6370
CCACCCCCTGCTAAAGGCCAAAACGGCGGTGCCCATCGACCTGTCCTTAGGGGACGGGTTCGATACCTTAGTCATCACCGGCCCCAACACCGGCGGCAAGACCGTCAGCCTCAAGACGCTCGGTCTGCTCTGCCTGATGGCGCAGTGCGGACTGCACATTCCTGCGGGCGACCGCAGCGCGGTGAGCGTCTTTACCGGCATCCTCGCCGACATCGGCGACGAGCAGAGCATTGAGCAGAGCCTTTCTACCTTCTCCGCGCACATGAAAACCATTGTCAATATCCTCGACGAGGCGGACGGCGATTCCCTCGTCCTCTTTGACGAGCTGGGCGCGGGCACCGACCCGGTCGAGGGCGCGGTCCTCGCCATCGCGGTCATCGAGCACGTCCGCGCCCGCGGCGCGAAGGTCGCCGCCACCACGCACTACGCCGAGCTCAAGACCTTTGCCATGACCACCGCAGGCGTTGAGAACGCGAGCTGCGAGTTCGACGTGGAGACGCTCTGTCCCACCTATAAGCTCCTCATCGGTATCCCCGGCAAGTCCAACGCCTTCGCCATCTCCGCGCGGCTCGGCCTTGACCCGCGCGTCATCGAGACGGCGAAGCAGCAGATGGACGCGGAAAGCATCCGCTTCGAGGATGTGCTGACGCAGCTGGAGATCAAGCGCCAGCAGCTCGAAAAGGAGAAGGAGGAGATCGACCGCCTGCACGCGAAACAGGAGGAGGACTCCCGCCGCGCCCGCGAGTTCCGCGCCCAGATGGAGCGCGCCAAGGAGAACGCCCGCAGCCGCGGCGAGGCCGAGGCCAAGCGCATCCTTGCCGACGCCAAGAGCGCGGCGGACGCCGCCTTCCGCGAGCTCGACGAGCTGCGCAAAGCGCAGAAAAAGCAGCTCGACGCGCAGGCGATGAACGAAAAGCGCGTCGAGATCGTCTCCGAGCTCAACGCCGCGCGCGAGCGCGCCGGTGTGCGCGACGAATCGCGCGAGCCGATCCCTGCGCCGTCCCGCCCCATCCGCGCGGGCGACCTGGTGGAAATTCCGGGCACGAACCGCCCTGCCGAGGTCACCGCCGTCAAGGGCGACAAGCTCGTGCTCAAGGCGGGCGTTCTCTCCATGACTGTCAAGAACGACGAGGTGCGCCTCATCGAGGACGACGAGCGTGCCGCCATGAAAAAACCGTCCGCGCCCGCCTCGCCGGCCCGCCGCATCCTCAACACCGCGGCCGCCGCCCGCGAGCTGGACCTGCGCGGCATGGAAACGCTCGAGGCCGAAAGCGTGCTGGAGAATTATCTCGACGCCGCCCGCCGCGCCCATCTCGAGACTGTTACCATCATCCACGGCAAGGGCACCGGCGCGCTGCGCAAGGCCGTGCAGACGTACCTGCGCCGCGACAAAACGGTCAAGTCCTTCCGCCTCGGCAATTACGGCGAGGGCGAGAGCGGCGTGACCATCGTGGAGTTCAAGTGAGCACTGTCCGCCTGCCGCGGACAAACCGACACTTTCGGCAGACTGCCCGAACATGGAGCCTTGTTTTTCCCGAAGTTTGTAAAAAAGTGGATTGACGAATGGGGTTTGAATGGTATAATATACTCAATATCCCGTTAGTTTGATTTGGGAGGATGAGAGAATGGTTACACAGGAAGTCACGATCAACAATGAGGTCGGTCTGCACGCGCGCCCCGCGACCTTTTTCATTCAGAAGGCCAACGAGTTCAAAAGCGGCATCTGGGTGGAGAAGGACGAGCGCCGCGTAAACGCCAAGAGTCTGCTGGGTGTGCTGTCCCTCGGCATCACGAAGGGCACTGCCATCACCCTGCTTGCCGACGGCAGCGACGAAAAAGAGGCGGTCACCGCACTCAGCGAGCTGGTTTCCGGCAACTTCGGCGAATAAACGATCATAGTTTCAAGGAAAGGCGGTTTCGCACAGGGCGGAGCCGCCTTTTTCCGCGGAAAGGAGGGAGCGCATGACCAAGGAGCAGCTGCTCGAAAAGGCCAACGACCTGCCGCTCGCCCCGGGCGTCTACTTGATGATGGACGCATCGGGCAAGGTCATCTACGTCGGCAAGGCGAAAAAGCTCAAAAATCGCGTCAGCCAGTATTTCCAGCTCGGCACGGGCCACA
>DJRC01000048.1:2180-5775 GCA_002437735.1 Oscillospiraceae bacterium UBA6370
GACCCGCCGCATGGTCTCGCAGGTCGACCATTTCGATACCATCTTTGTCTCCAGCGAGTTCGAGGCGCTGATCCTCGAAAACTCCCTCATCAAGCAGCATCAGCCGCACTATAACATTCTGCTCAAGGACGATAAGGGCTACCCCTTCGTCCGCCTCTCCCACGAGCCCTACCCGCGCTTCACGCTTGTCAATAAAACAGCGGACGACGGCGCGCGCTACTTCGGCCCCTTCGGCGCGCGCGGCGAGACCCGCGCCGCCATCGACGCGGTCTGTGCGGCCTTCCGCCTGCCGACCTGCACGCGCCAGTTCCCGCGCGATATCGGGAAGGAGCGCCCCTGCCTCAATCACCACATGGGCCGCTGCGACGGCTTCTGCCGCGGCGAGCCGGACGCGGAGGAATATCAAAAGCGCATCGAGCAGGCGTGCTCGCTCCTTTCGGGACACTATAAAACGCTTGCGCGCGAGCTGAAGGCCGAGATGGAGCACGAGGCGGAGCAGCTGCACTTCGAGCAGGCCGCCGTCCTGCGTGACCGCATCGCCGCCATCGAGGTGCTCGGCAAGCGCCAGAAGGTCATCGCCGGCGTCTGCGCCGATACCGACGTCTGGGGCCTCTACACGGGCGCGGCCAAGTCCGGCTGTGCCGTCGTCCACGTGGAGGACGGCAGCGTCACCGGCCGCGAGACGAGCATTTTCGCCGCCCCCACCGACGAGACCGAGGCCGACACGCTCTCGGCGCTCCTGTCGCAGTATTACCTCCCGCGCGGCGTGCTGCCGCGGGAGATCCTGCTGCCCTTTGCCGTGGACGAGCTTTCCGGGCTGGAAACGGTGCTCACCTCCCGCGCGGGGCACCGCGTCACGCTGCGCGTGCCGCAGCGCGGCGAAAGGGCGGAGCTGCTTGCCATGGCCGAGCGCAACGCCCGCGAGGAGGTCGAGCGCGTCACCACCGCCGCCGAGCGCGAGGACAGAACGCTCAAGAGCCTCGCCGCCATGTGCGGCCTGAGCGCCGCGCCCAAGCGCATGGAATCCTACGATATCTCCAACACCGGCGCGAGCGACATCGTCGCGTCGATGGTCGTCTACGCCGGCGCAAGACCGCTCAAGCGCGACTACCGCCGCTTTAAGATGAAGTCCGTCAGCGGGCATCCCGACGACTACGCCTCGATGGAGGAGGTCCTGACCCGCCGCCTGCAGCGCTACGTCGACGGCGACGAGAAATTCGCGCCGCTGCCCGATGTGTTCCTCATCGACGGCGGCATGACGCACGCCGCCGTCGCGGAGAAGGTCTGCGCGGCGTTCGGACTGCACATTCCCATCTTCGGCATGGTCAAGGACGACCGCCACCGCACCCGCGCCCTCACCACCGCCGAGGGCCATGAGATCGACCTGCACGCCGACCCCGCCGTTTTTGCCCTCATCGGGCAAATTCAAGAGGAAACGCACCGCTTCGCCATCACCTACCACCACGAGAGCCACACGCGCTCGTCCGTCGCCTCCGCGCTCGACGATATCCCCAACATCGGCGAGGTGCGCAAGCGGAAGCTGCTGGCCCGCTTCAAGAGCGTCAAGGCCATCCGCGAGGCGGAGCTGCCCACCCTGCAATCGGAGCTGGGCCGCGCCGCGGGCCGCGCGGTGTACGACCATTTTCACCCCAAGGAGGAAACGCCATGACCGGCAAGCTCTACGGCACGCTCGGCCCCGCCTGCGCCGATACGGATACGCTCCGCGCTCTGCTGCACGCGGGGATGCGAGGCGTGCGGTTGAACCTTTCCCATGGCCCCCTCGCCGAGCGTGCGCCGTGGCTGGAGAGCCTGCGCCGCGCCGAGACCGCGGAGGGCGTTTCCTGTGAGCTGCTCATCGACCTGCAGGGCCCCGAGCTGCGCGTCGGTGTGCTTCCCGCGCCGCTGACGCTGCGCGAGGGCGATACGCTCACGCTCGGCGAAGCCTTTCCGGTCCCGCCAACCCTAACCGGAAATCTGCTGCGCGGCGACGAGCTGCTGCTCGACGACGGCGCGCTCTCCCTGCGCGTTCTGGACGCGCGGGCGATGACCTGCCGCGTGGAGCGCGGCGGGGTGCTGTCCTCCCGCAAGAGCCTTGCCGTCGCGGGACGCGAGCTGCCCGCAAGCGCGCTCACGGAGATGGATATGGAAAACCTGCGCCATGCGAAGGAGTACGGCGTCACCGCGCTGATGCAGCCCTTTGTCCGCGGCGCAGACGATCTGCGTGCCGTGCGCGCTGCCCTGCGCGAGACCGGCGCGGAGGAGCTGAAAATTTTTGCCAAGATCGAGAGCATGACCGGACTGCATCGGCTCGACGAGATCCTTCCGCTCGCGGACGTCGTTGTGATCGCCCGCGGTGACCTCGGCAACGCCATGCCGCTCTGGGAGCTGCCCCGCGCGCAGGCGCTCATTGCGCGCAAATGCCGCGCGGCGAAGCGTCCCTTTATGGTCTCCACGCAGATGCTCCATTCGATGCACCGCGCCGCCGTGCCCACGCGTGCCGAGGTCACGGACGTCTATCAGGCGGCGAGGAGTGGCGCGGACTACCTGCTCCTCACCGGCGAGACCGCCGTGGGCGAGTATCCGGTCGAGGCCATGACCTATTTTGCCAAAATTGCCGCGAACGGCTGGGCCGACGCGGAGTAAGAAAGGAGCGCGAAGCAATGGACAGGTCTCTGCTGCGAAATATCCCCAAGGTGGACGAGCTGCTTGCCCCCACGCACGCGCTCTGCCCGGATGCTTCCGCCGCCGCGGTCACAGCGGCGGTGCGCCGCACGCTCGCCGCGCTGCGGGAGAGCGTCCTTTCCGGCGAAGCGCCGGAGATACCGGAGACTTCGGCGCTCTGTTCCCTTGCCGCCGCGGCTGTCCGCCGGGCGGAAACGCCCTCGCTCCGTCCGGTCATCAACGCCACCGGCGTCGTGCTGCACACAAACCTCGGACGCGCCCGCCTGAGCGGAAGCGCGGCGAAAGCCGCAGCAGACGCCGCGGAGCGCTATTCCACCCTGGAATACGATGTGGAAAGCGGCGGACGCGGCTCGCGCAATGCCCACGTCGAGGCGCTCCTCTGCCGCCTGACCGGCGCGGAGAGCGCGCTGGTCGTCAACAACAACGCGGCCGCCGTGCTGCTGCTCCTCACGGCGCTGACCGCCGGTGGAGAGGTCATCGTCTCGCGCGGCGAGCTGGTCGAGATCGGCGGCAGCTTCCGCGTGCCGGAGATCATGTCCGCCTGCGGCGCGACGCTGCGCGAGGTCGGCACGACCAACAAGACCCGTGCTGCGGATTATGCCGCCGCCATCGGCGAGCATACCCGCGCGCTGATGAAGGTCCACACCAGCAATTACCGCATCGTCGGCTTCACCGAGAGCGCGAGCCGCGAGGAGCTCGCCGCGCTCGCCCATTCCCGCGACCTGCCGTTTTTCGAGGACCTCGGCAGCGGCAGCCTTTTCGACCTCGAGGCGTTCGGCATCCACGGCGAGCCGACGCTGCAGGGCTCCGTCCGCGCGGGCGCGGACGCGGTTACCTGCTCGGGCGATAAGCTCCTCGGCGGCCCGCAGGCGGGGATCCTCGTGGGGAAAAAGTCCTGCCTTGACGTGCTCAA
>DJRC01000087.1:0-3891 GCA_002437735.1 Oscillospiraceae bacterium UBA6370
CGTTCATGGGCATGGGCATGGCTGGCAACATGACCGGAAACCAGATGGCCGGTCTGTACCAGCAGGGGGCGCAGCAGCAGGCGACTCCCGCGGCGGCAGGCTGGACCTGCTCTTGCGGTCAGACGGGCAACACAGGCAAGTTCTGCGCGAACTGCGGCAAGCCCGCTCCGACGAGCGCGAACGAGTGGACGTGCAGCTGCGGCGCGAAGAGCACAGGTAAATTCTGCTCCGAGTGCGGCAAGCCCGCGCCCGCCGCGGAGTGGACGTGCGAATGCGGCGCCGTGAACAAGGGCAAGTTCTGCTCCAACTGCGGCAAGCCCAGAGCCTGAGCGATAAACAAACGATAAAACGGTATGATTGGGCCTGCCGCGCTGCGCGGCAGGCTCCTGCCGACCCTATGACAACTCTGAAAAAGGAGAGATGAGCATGGCAAATCAGGTGACCAATTACAAGTGTCCCGCCTGCACCGGCCCGCTGCGCTTCGACGGCGCGACCGGCAAGCTCCAATGCGACTTCTGCGGCTCGAGCTATGAGGTCGCGGAGATCGAAAAGCTCTACGCCGAGAAGGACGCTCAGGCCGCCGGCGCGTTCCGTCAGGCGGAGGAGCAGGCCGCGGCGGACGGCGAATGGACCTCCGCCTCCGGCAGCGACTGGGGCGCGGACGCGGAAAAGCTGCGCGTTTATTCCTGCCCGAGCTGCGGCGCGGAGCTGATCTGCGACGAGACGACCAGCGCGACCTCCTGCCCCTACTGCGGCAACAACACCATCGTGCCCGGGCAGTTCAGCGGCGCACTCAAGCCCGACTATGTGCTGCCCTTCAAGCTGGATAAGGCCGCCGCGGTCGCGGCGCTCAAAAAGCACTACGGCGGCAAGAAGCTGCTGCCGAAGGCGTTTTCCAACGAGAACCACATCGAGGAGGTCAAGGGCGTCTACGTCCCCTTCTGGCTCTACGACGGCAGCGCCGAGGTCGATGTCCACTGCCACGGCACCAAGGTAAGCGGCTACTCCACCGCCCGTGAAAACGTGACCGTCACGAACCACTACGACGTGCGCCGCGCGGGCACGGTGCAGTTTGAGCGCGTGCCGGTGGACGCCTCGAGCAAGATGCCCGACGACCACATGGACGCCATCGAGCCCTTTGACTACAAGGACCTCAAGCCCTTTTCCACCGCGTATCTGCCCGGCTTCCTCGCCGACAAGTACGACGTTTCCGTGCAGGACTGCGCCGCGCGCGCGGACAGCCGCTGCGAAGCGAGCGCCGTGGAGCTGATGGAGCAGGACGCCCGCGGCGACTACACCTCCTGCACGGTCGAGAGCCGGAACGTCACGCTCCACCGCGGCAAGGTCCACTACGCCCTCATGCCCGTGTGGCTGCTGAGCACGAAGTGGAACGGCAAGAGCTTTCTCTTCGCCATGAACGGCCAGACCGGCAAGCTCGTCGGCGACCTGCCGCTCGACAAGGGACTGTACTGGAAGCACTTCGCCGCCATCACCGGTCTTTGTATGCTGGGCGTGATGGCTGCCGGACTGCTCCTGAACCTGTAAGGAGGTGGCATGATGATGAAGAAATATGCTTCCCTGCTCTTCGCCCTCGTCCTCGCGCTGTCGCTGAGCGTGTCCGCTGCGGCAAGCGAAGGCTATGTCTATGACAATGCAGAGCTTCTTTCCGCAGACGACTGCGCCGCGCTCAACGAGGCGGCTGCTGCCGTCAGCGAGCAGTACGGCTGCGGCGTGTACGTCGTGACCGTCAACGACATGGCGGACTACATCGACCCCGACGCGGTCACGGCGACCGGTGAGACCGGCATGGCCGCCTTCACCGAATATGCGTGGGACGCGCTCGGGCTTGCGGACGCCTACGACGGGAACGGCGTCATGCTCGCGCTGAGCATGGCCGAGCGCGATTTCCAGATGCTCGCCCACGGCGACACCGCCAACGCCGCCTTCACCGATTACGGCAAGTACCTCCTGCAGGACGAGTTCCTCGACAATTTCCGTGAGGACGACTGGTACGGCGGCTTCGCGGACTACATCGCCGCGTGCGGCCGCTACCTCGAGGCCAACGCCAACGGCACGCCCATCGACGTGGAATCGTCCGACGATACCGAGGAGGAATATGAACCGCTGAGCTTTGGGGATAAGCTCTTCTTTGCCGCCCTCATGGCCTTCCGGTTCGGTCTGCCCCTCGGCCTGATCGTGGCGTTCATCGTCTGCGCGATCTATAAGCGCCAGCTCAAGAGCGTGCGCCGCGCGACCGAGGCCGCGCGCTATACCGTCTCCGGCGGCACCGAGATCACCGCGCGTGAGGACCGCTTCACCCACACCACCGAGGTGCGCACACCCATCAAGACGGAGTCCGACGACCACGACAGCGGTCCCAGCTTCTCCGGCGGCACGACCGTCAACTCCGGCGGCTTCTCGCACTCCGGCGGAAAATTCTAAATCCCCGAAAGGAAAACATCTCCCATGAAACGAATCCTTTGCGCGCTGCTCGGCGCGATGCTGCTGCTCTCCCTCGCCGCCTGCGGCGGGAAAAAGCCAACGGAGGACCCCTCCGTGCAGCCGCCGGTCGAGCAGCCCGATACCCCCGACTCTCCCGCGCCGAGCGAGGCGGAGCAGTCGCTTGCCGACCTGCGTGAGGCCATCCGCGCCGCAGGCGCGGTGCTCGGCTGTGCCTATCTCGGCTCGACCGGCGGTGAGGAGAGCACCGATCTGACCACCCTGCTCGAGGGCGCAGACTGTCTCACCGCCTATCCCTTCCTGCGGGAGATCCCCGCCGGGCAGGTCGTCGCCCCCGGCGGCTGGGACATCTACTGCATCGTCCCCGCCGATGAAAATGCGGACGTCGCCGTGAAGGAGTACGGCTGGCTCACCGAGGGCGCGGAGCTGCCCGAGGCCGGCGAGCTTCTCTATCACGGCAGCGGCGCTGCGCCGGTGTATCTCATCGCCAACGAGAGCGACATCATGCCGAACACGCAGGTCACCGTCACCGCCGCGGACGGCACAGCCGTCACCTACCGGCCCTTCCTCAGCTTACAGGACGGCTCGCTCGCCGTTCCCGAGGACGGCACGGTGTACGACTTCACCGTTTACCCCGAAGGCTTTGTGCGTGAAGCAACCGCCTGAGCCGCCAAAATCCACAACAGATCGCGAGGTTTTAGCTTGTCTTCCCCCTCCCTGCGCGGCCTCTGGAACGAGTGCCGCGCCACCGTGCGCAGCCTGGAGCGCTGGCGCTGCTGCATGGCGTTTTTCTCCAGCGCGTTTCTGGCGTTCGGCCTCTACCACGTCCACTCCGTCTCCGGCATCACCGAGGGCGGCGTGCTCGGCGCGACGCTGCTGCTCGACCATTGGTTCTCCCTCTCCCCCGCCGTCTCCGGCTTTGTGCTGAACCTGCTGTGCTACGGCTGGGGCTGGAGGCTGCTGGGCCGCGGCTTCATCGCCTACTCGCTCATCGCGACCGTGGGCTTTTCGCTGCCCTACAAGGTCTTTGAGCTGTTCCCGCCGCTCTGGCCGCAGCTCGCGGAGCTGCCGCTGCTCGCCGCCGTGGTCGGCGCACTGTTCGTCGGCATCGGCGCGGGACTTTCCGTGCGCGCGGGCGGCGCCTCCGGCGGCGACGACGCGCTCGCCATGTGCATCGCGCACATCACGGGCATGGGCATCCAATGGGCCTATCTCTCCACCGATCTGGTGGTGCTCGGCCTGTCGCTGACCTACATCCCGCTGCGGCGCATCGGCTACTCGCTGCTGACCGTGCTCCTCTCGGGCCAGCTCATCGGGCTCGTGCAGAGGCTCCCGCTCCCATGGGATAAGCCGCAGCCGGAGGCCGCAGAATAGTCAAGACCATCCATATGCACAAGCCCTATAAGGGCTTAAGACAGGCCGCGCCTAAAG
>DJRC01000087.1:3958-16919 GCA_002437735.1 Oscillospiraceae bacterium UBA6370
GTGGGGCTGTTCTTATTTGCTCTTGTTTACTTGCTCACCCGCAATCGGGTCAAAGCATTCCTTAATCGATATCTGATCCGAAATTGACCGGAGGAAGGCTACGCCGCAGATCAGCATGAAAGAATATGTAGCCCCGTTTACGGGTGACAAGAATAAGACTGCATAAAAAGGCAGCCGCTTGAAGCGGCTGCCTAAGATGGTAATGCAGTGTCAAACCTTTGACGCCCTTTTTTAGGGGCAAATCAAACCACCAGTTTACTGGTGGTTTGATTTGCCTGTGCGCTCAGCGGACGCTGCCGTCGGCCTTGAAGGTCGGCAGCGGCGCGAGGAACTTGATGTCGTCGCGGTTCTTGGCGTCGCCCTCGGCGAGGACGGCCATGCGGCCGGCGACCGTGCCGCCCGCCTTGGCGACGAGCGTCTCCATCGCGTGCAAGCTGCCGCCGGTGGAGATGACGTCGTCCACGATCAAGATCTTCTTCCCCTTGATGAGGTCGGCATCGTCACGGCCAAGGAAGAGCTGTTGCACGCCGAGCGTGGTGATGGAGCGGTCCTCCACGGAGATGGGGTCTGGCATATAGACCTTGGGGCCCTTGCGCGCGATGAAATACTTCTTCGCGCCGCTCTGGCGTGCCATCTCGTGAATGAGGGGAATGGACTTGGCCTCGGCGGTGAGCAGATAGTCGTAGTCCAGCTCCTCCGCCAGCTTGAGGAGACCGCGGGCGCAGGCGACGGTCAGCTCGGCGTCGCCGAACATGATGAAGGCGCCGATGTAGAAGTCCTCCGTCACCTTGCAGATGGGGAGGTCGCGGACGAGGCCCGCAACGTGCATGGGATAGGTCATCATAGTGGTTCTTCCTTCCTGTTTCTTCCTGTAGTAGCCGCCTCGGCGGCCGGTATTTTGGGGCGTCCCGCTCAGTCGATCTCGGGACCCTTGTATTTTTCCTTCTTCTCGCTTGGCTCGCGGACCTCGCTGTCCACGTCGATCACGCCGCCGCCGGCCGGCTGCTCCGGCACGACAAGGGCCATGATGACATAGAGCAGGATGCTCGTGCCGTAAAAGAACGCCAGCAGCGCCCAGATCACGCGCACGATAGTGGGGTCGATGCCGAAATAATCCGCCACGCCGGCGCAGACGCCGCAGAGCTTTTTATCCGTTTTGGAACGGTAGAGCTTCTTTTTCACGAAAAAAGTCTCCTTTCTTCTTTCTTGCAGGGTAAAGTATAGCACGTCTTACTTCGGCTGTAAATCACTTTTTTCGACCCATCAGGTTGAACCAGCCGAAGGTCATCGGCCAGAGCGTGCCCGCCATGAGCACTACGGCGAAATAGCGGATGCCGTCGCCGACGCTGTTCGCGCCGAAGGCCGCCGTCAGCGGCGTCTTGAGGGCAACACGCACGGCCAGCGTCAGCGCAAGGCCGAGCACGACCTTGAGGATCTGCGCCCACCACACGGCCTGCGTTTCAAAGCGCGTGTAGTGCCGGTCGGCGAACACCGAGACGATCGCGCCGAGCACGAGGCCGAGCATCGTCCACGCTGTTTTGACCGCGTGGTCGAAATTGGCCGCGTCGCCGTTCGCGCCCGCGCGGACGCGAAGCGCATAGAGCAGGAACAGCGCCGCCGGCAGGAGCAGGATGAGCCAGATGCGCTCGAGCACCTCGCCGCGGTGGCCGATCTCCTCAAGCAGGGGATAGAACGCCAGCACCAGCAGCCAGCCGATCACGAACGACACGCCGACGTCGAGCGGCGTGTGAACGCCGAGATACAGCCGCGAAAAGGGGATGAGCAGCGCCAGCGCCAGACACACCACGCGCACCCAGAGCTTTTTCGTGATGCAGAACATCCCGCCGTAGGCGGCGACGGCGTTCTGTGTGTGGCCCGAGGGAAACGAGAAGCCCGTCGCGCCCGCGCGGGCGGACTCGACGATCTCGAACGAGGGGTCGAGCACCCATGGGCGCGGGATGCAGAACGTGATCTTCAGCGCTTGGTTGACCGCCGTGCCGGTGAAGCACAGGAGCATGAGAAAATAGCCCTTGTTTTTGTCTACGCACCAGAAGATCACCAACATAAAGAGCATGAACAGCGTCTCGCCGCCGAGCTCCGTCACGCCCTGCATGAGCGTGTCGAGCAGCGGAGTACGCAGCGCGGCGATGGCGCGCAGGCAGTTCAGATTCCATTCCATAAAGGGAGTCATTCTTTTCTTTCCACCTTCTTCCGGAAAAATGAGGTAAGGCATGGTGCATTATAAGCCATTTCGCGCAGGATTGCAAACATTTCGGCCAAAAAGCCGAAGAAAAAGTGCGAAAGCACTTGAAACCTTGCGCGCCGTGTGCTATAAATAACAGTCAGAGAAACGCAGAGAACGGGAAAATAGCGAGCTTGCTTCGCGCAGAGAGGACCGGTCGGCGGCTGGAAGCCGGTCTGTGGAGTGTCGCTTGGTTCGCCCGGGAGCGGCCGCGAGGAAAGGCGCGGACGGCCGACCGCCGTTAAAGGGTCGCGAGTGCGCGCAGACCGTCTGCGCGAATTTGGGTGGTACCACGGAAGAGCTCTTTCGTCCCATGCGGACGAGGGGCGCTCTTTTTTTTGCCTCCCGCCATCGTTCGGAACTTTCGACAGAGAAGGAGAAATGATATGAAGCAGGAATTGGAAGCCATCCGCGCCAAAGCCCTTGAGGCCATCGTCGGCGCGGAGAAAGCGGAGGACCTTGAGGCGCTGCGTGTGCAGTACCTCGGCAAGAAGGGCGAGCTGACCGCCGTTTTGAAGCAGATGGGAAAGCTCAGCGCCGAGGAGCGCCCGGTCATCGGTCAGCTCGCAAATGAGGTGCGCGCCAAGCTCGAGGAGAGCGTGGAGATACGCACGAAGGAGCTTGCTGCCAAGGCGCTGGAGATGAAGCTCCGCGCCGAAACGGTGGACGTCACCATCCCCGGCAAGGCCGTGAAGATCGGCAAAAAGCACCCGATGTATCAGGTGCTCGACGAGATCAAGGACATCTTCGTCGGCATGGGCTTTGAAATTTTAGAGGACCGCGAGGTCGAGACCGCCGACTACAACTTCACCAAGCTCAACTGTCTCGAGGGCCATCCCGCCCGCGAGTGGACGGACACGTTCTACTTCACCGAGGACAGCTCCATCCTGCTGCGCACGCAGACCTCTCCCATGCAGATCCACGCGATGGAGACGCGTGAGCTGCCCATCCGCATCCTTGCTCCCGGCCGCGTGTACCGCAAGGACGAGGTGGACGCCACCCATTCCCCCATGTTCCATCAGATCGAGGGCATGGTCATCGACAAGGGCGTGACGATGGCGGACCTCAAGGGTACGCTCAACGCCGTTATGGAGGAGCTGTACGGCAAGGGTACGGTCACGCGCTTCCGCCCGCACCACTTCCCCTTCACCGAGCCGAGCTGCGAGATGGACATTCAATGCCACAAGTGCCACGGCGCGGGCTGCCCGACCTGCAAGGGCGAGGGCTGGATCGAGGTCCTCGGCGCGGGCATGGTGCATCCCAAGGTGCTCGAGGGCTGCGGCATCGACTCCAACGTGTATTCCGGCTGGGCGTTCGGCATGGGTCTGGAGCGTCTGGCGCTCGGCCACTTCAAGATCGGCGACCTGCGTCTGATCTTCGAAAACGACGTCCGGTTCCTGGAGCAGTTCTGAGAAAGGAGAGCGAAGAAAATGAATTTAAGCAGAAATTGGCTCAACGAATTTGTTGACCTCCACGACATCACCGACAAGCAGTTCAACGACGAAATGACGCTCTCCGGCTCCAAGGTCGAGACCATCGAGCGTCTGGACGAAAGCCTCAAAAACGTGGTCGCGGGCAAGATCCTCTCCATGGAAAAGCACCCCGACAGCGACCATATGTGGGTCTGCCAGCTTGACGTCGGCAGGGAGGAGCCGGTGCAGATCGTCACCGGCGCGTGGAACATCCACGTCGGCGATCTGGTGCCCGCGGCGCTGCACAAGTCCTTGCTGCCCGGCGGCGTGAAGATCGAAAAGGGCAAGCTGCGCGGCGTGCCGTCCAACGGTATGCTCTGCTCGCTCAAGGAGCTGGGCCTAACCGCCGAGCACGACTTCCCCTACGCGGTCATCATGCCTGCGGCGCTTCTGAACGACTATAAGGCCATCGACCCCGCCAAGCCCTCCATCCCCGCCGACATCAAGCCCGGCGACAAGGTGTTTGGGCCGGTCACGGCGGCAAAGGTGCTCGAATGCGCGCCGCAGGGCGACGGCACGTTCCACACCTGTCTCGACCTCGGCGGCGCGACCGTCTGTCCCGACACCGTCTGCTCCAACCTGCACGAGGGCGATCTGGTGGCCTACAACACCAAGTCCGATTCCATCTGCACGTTGGCTGACCTGCACGCCGAGCAGCGCGAGTTCCCGCACTGCATCGCCGACGGCATCTTCGTCCTGCGCGAGGACGATGTGAAGCCCGGCGACGATATCGCCAAGGTCATCGGCTATGACGACAGCGTGGTCGAGTTTGAGATCACGCCCAACCGTCCCGACTGCCTTTCCGTCATCGGTCTCGCGCGCGAGGCGAGCGCGACCTTCCACCGTCCCCTCAAGCTGCACACGAGCGAGGTCAAGGGCTGCGGCGGCAGCATTGCGGAGCTGGTCGATATCGAGATCGAGGACGGCGAGCTCTGCCCGCGCTACACCGCGCGCATGGTGAAGAACGTCAAGATCGCACCCTCCCCGAAGTGGATGCGCGAGCGTCTGCGCAACTCCGGCGTGCGCCCGATCAACAACATCGTGGACATTACGAACTACGTCATGCTCGAGTACGGCCAGCCGATGCACGCCTTCGACTTCTCCTGCGTGGACGGCGGGAAGATCGTCGTCCGCACCGCGCGTGAGGGCGAGGTCATTCAGACCCTCGACGGCAACGACCGCAGGCTCACGCCGAATATGCTCTGCATCTGCGACGAGCACAAGCCCGTGTGCGTCGCGGGCGTGATGGGCGGCGCGAACAGCGAGATCGTCGGCGATACGGCGATGGTGCTCTTTGAGAGCGCCAACTTCAACGGCGTGTCCGTCCGCCGCACGGCGGCAGCGCTCGGGATGCGTACCGACGCTTCTGCGCGCTACGAAAAGGGTCTTGACCCGATGAACACCATGAAGGCCGTGCAGCGTGCCTGCGAGCTGGTCGAGCTGCTCGGCTGCGGCGAGGTCGTGGACGGCGTGATGGACGTCATCGCCAAGGACAAGGCCCCCACGGTCGTGAAGCTCGAGCCGGAGAAGATCAACGCGCTGCTCGGCACCGACCTGCCCGAGAGCCTGATGCGCGAGATCCTTCTCTCCCTCGGCTTTGAGCTCAGCGGCGACGACATTCTCGTGCCGAGCTGGCGCGGCGATGTGGAGCACTACAGCGACATTGCCGAGGAGGTCGCCCGCTTCTACGGCTACAACAACATCCCTTGCACGCTCATGCGCGGCGAGACGACGCGCGGCGGCTTCAGCGAGCAGCAGCTCTTTGACCGCGCGCTCGGCGAGACCTGCCGCACGCTCGGCTACGACGAGATCATCACCTACTCCTTCATCAGCCCGTCGTACTACGATAAGATCCGTATGCCAAAGGATTCCCCGCTGCGCCGGAGCCTGAAGATCCTCAACCCGCTCGGCGAGGACACCTCCATCATGCGCACGACCATCCTCCCCTCCATGCTGGAGATCATCACCCGAAACTACAACTTCCGCAACAAGGCCGTGCGCCTCTACGAGCTGGGCAAGATCTATCTGCCCCGCGAGGACGGCCTGGCCGACGAGCCGAAGATCCTCTCCCTCGGCGCTTACGGCGACGGGATGGACTTCTTCACGCTCAAGGGCGGCATCGAAGCCATTCTCCGTGCCTGCCGCATCAAGGACGTCCGCTTCGAGGCCTGCACGGACAACGCCTCCTATCATCCCGGCCGCTGCGCGAAGGTCTATGCCGGCGGCACGGAGCTGGGCGTGTTCGGCCAGATCCACCCGCTCGTCGCGGCCACCTACGGCGTGGACGCGGAGATCTACGCCGCTGAGCTGCGCTTTGACGCGCTCTACTCCGTGCGCGGCGGCATCCCCGTCTACCGGCCGCTGCCGAAGTTCCCCGCCGTCACGCGCGACATCGCCGTGGTGTGCGCGGAGAGCGTCACCGTCGGCGCGCTGGAGGACTGCATCCGCCGCGGCGCCAAGGGGCTTTTGAAGAAGGTCGAGCTGTTCGATATTTACCGCGGCGTGGGCGTCGCGCCGGGCAGCAAGTCTGTCGCGTTCAGCCTGACGCTGCGCGCGGATGACCGCAGCCTCACCGGCGAGGAGGCCGACGAGGATGTGCAGAGCATCCTTGCGCTGCTCGAGGCCGAGCTGGGCGCGAAGCTGCGCTGACAAAAAGCATTTTTCCATCAGAGACCGCACGGCATGAGAGCTGCCGTGCGGTCTCCTCGCATTATCCAAATTTCTTCCGTTTTTCGCGAAAAAGGCATGGACAAGCGCGGAAAATCGTAGTATACTCCATGCAACAGATATCACGGACGTTTAAGCCTAACATTAGAAAAAATTATGATAAAGTGAGAACAGGAGGATCATGGCGATGGCATACAAGGAAAGCTACGCGGGCAGGATTAACCGCAAGCTCAACAAAAAGCTCCATGTGGTGGAGGTGGCGGCGGGGCGCGAAAAGGCCGACCTCGTGCTCAAGAACGCGACCTATGTGAACGTATTCTGCAACCAGCTCAGCCGCGGCGATATCGCTGTGGCCTCCGGCCTGATCGCCGGTATGGGCGAGCATTATGAGGGAACGGTCGAGGTCGACATGAGCGGCAAGCTCGTGCTGCCCGGCTTTGTGGACGCGCACATCCACCTGGAAAGCTCGCTCGTCAGCCCCAAGGAGTTTGCCAAGGCCGTTCTTCCGCACGGCACCACGACCGTCATCACCGACCCGCACGAGATCGCCAACGTCATGGGCACCGACGGCATCGAGTATATGCTGCAGGCCACCGAGGACCTGCCGCTTGACGTGCGCTTCATGCTGCCAAGCTGCGTGCCCGCCACCCCGCTCGACGAGAGCGGCGCGAACCTTGACTACCGCGCCATCGACAGCTTCTACGAGCACAACCGCGTCGAGGGCCTTGCCGAAATGATGAACTACGTTGGTGTCGCCAATGCCGATGAGCAGGTGCTCGAAAAGATCGTCGCGGCGCAGGCGCACCACAAGAAGATCGACGGCCACGCCCCCGGCCTTTCCGGCAACGACCTCAACGCCTACGTTGCCGCCGGCGTTTACTCCGACCACGAGTGCTCCGACATGGGCGACGCGCTGGCCAAGCTCGAGCGCGGCCAGTACATCATGATTCGCGAGGGCACCGCCGCGCGCAACCTCGATGCGCTGCTGCCGCTGCTCACCCCGCAGTATTACACCTACTGCATGTTCTGCACGGACGACAAGCACCCCAACGATCTGCTGGAAAAGGGCCACATCGACTACATCATCAAGAAGGCCATCGCCGCGGGCGTGGACCCCATCATCGCCGTCAAGTGCGCGAGCCACCATGCCGCCCGCTACTTTCTGCTCAACAACCGCGGCGCCATCGCACCCGGCTTCCTCGCCGACTTCGTTATCATCGACAACTTCCGCGACTTCAATATTCTTGAGGTCTATAAGAAGGGCAAGCTCATGTTCGACGGCAAAGAGGTCGCGCCCTTTGAGGCTCCCGAGATCGACCCGCATCTCATCAAGCGCTCCCATGAGACTTTCCACGTCGCGCACCTCACCGCCGACGATTTCACCGAGACCCGCCCGCGCGCCGTGCTCGGCATGGTCCCGGGCGAGATCGTGACGACCGACGCCGGCTACGCCGACAAGATCGACCTGGAAAACGACATCCTCAAGATCGCGGTCATCGAGCGCCATAAGAACACGCACCACATCGGCATCGGCTATATCAAGGGTTACGGCCTCAAGTCCGGCGCGGTGGCAACCTCCATCTCGCACGACAGCCACAACATCATCGTTGTCGGCACGAACGAGGAGGACATCGCGGCGGCGGCCAACCGCGTTGTTGAGCTCGGCGGCGGCATCGTCGTGCTCGACCACGGCGAGGTGCTCGGCGAGGTGCGGCTCCAGATCGCGGGCATCATGAGCGAGGAGCCGCTCGTGGACGTCAACCGCGAGCTGGAAAACGCCAAGGAAAAGGCGTTCGCCCTCGGCGTGAGCCGCGGTGTCGATCCGTTCATGACGCTCTCGTTCATGGCGCTGCCGGTCATTCCGACCCTGCGCCTGACCACCCGCGGCGTGTTCGACACCGTGACGCAGAAGTACGTCTGAATTATACCCACCAGTAAACTGGTGGTTTGACCTGCCCCTAAAAAGGGGGGTATTACGACCGCAGCCCCCAAAAGGGGCGCTGAAGGTTTGACACCGCATTACCATTTTAGGCAGCCGCTTCAAGCGGCTGCCTTTTTATGTCTTCTTATTCTTGTCACCTGTAAATGGGGTGAAGCATTCCTTGATCGATATATGATCTACGGCGTAGTCCTCCTCCAGTTGATTCCGAATATACTCCGCTATGATCTTTTTGTTGCGTCCCACAGTTCCAGCGTGTATGTGCAATACTATCTATTTCCTCTTTCTTTTGTGTTCCTAGCATGGATACTCCTCCTTTGCTACTTCTTGCGGGCGGCAAACCTGCTTCGATTGTAACACGGGAGGTTCATCTTTTCCTACTCATAGGCTTAGCTTTTTTATTCCACGGGCATAGCCCGTGGTTGCCTGTCTTCAACAAAGCAAAAAAGGAAGCAGATGCTTTCATCTGCTTCCTTTTTCCGTTTGCTTTTTTTGCCTCAGCCGACGAGGGAGGCGGTATCCATGGCGATCATCAGCTCTTCGTTGGTGGGGATGAGCAGGACCTTGACCTTGGAATCCGTGGCGGAGATCACGCGCTCCTCGCCGCGGACGTTGTTGGCGTCCTCGTCCATCTTCACGCCCATGTACTCCAAGCCGGACGCGATCTGCATACGCTCGAGCGCGTCGTTCTCGCCAACGCCGGCGGTGAAGATGATGGCGTCCACGCCGCCCATGACGGCGGCATACGCGCCGATGAGCTTCTTGACCTCATAGGCGAACTTCTCGCGGGCGAGCGCGCAGCGGGTATTGCCCTTCTCGGCGCCCTCCTCCAGATCGCGGAAGTCGGAGGAAACGCCGGAGATGCCCTCCATACCGGACTTCTTGTTGAGGATGCTCAGCATCTCGCCGATGGAGTAGCCGTACTTGTTCATCAGGTACTCCAGAATACCGGCGTCGATGTCGCCCGCGCGGGTGCCCATGGGCAGACCGGCGAGGGGCGTAAAGCCCATGGAGGTCTCCACGCTCTTGCCGCCGTCCACGGCGGTGACGGAGGAGCCGTTGCCAAGGTGGCAGGAGATGAGCTTCAGGCTCTCGATGGGCTTGCCGAGCATATCGGCGGCGCGGGAGGCCACATACTTGTGGCTGGTGCCGTGGAAGCCGTAGCGGCGGACCTTGTCGTTCTCGTAATACTCATAGGGAATGGCGTAGGTGTAGGCCACGGGAGGCATCGTCTGATGGAAGGCGGTGTCGAACACGGCGACCATGGGCACGCCGGGCATGAGCTGCTGGCAGGCCTTGATGCCGATGATGTTGGCGGGGTTGTGCAGCGGCGCGAGGGGGTTGCACTCCTCGATGGCAGCCATAACCTCGTCGGTGATGACGACGGACTTGGCAAACTTCTCGCCGCCGTGGACCACGCGGTGACCAACCGCGTCAATCTCCTTCATGGAGCCGATGACGCCGTTCTTCTCGTCCACGAGGGCGTTGAGGACGGCGGCGATGGCTTCGTTGTGGGTGGGCATGGCGACGTCGGCGGCCTTGATGGCCTCCTTGCCCTCGAGCTGGGGCTTGTAGGTAAACTTGCCGTCGATGCCGATGCGCTCGCAAAGGCCCTTGGCGAGCAGCGCGCCGGTGGCGGGATTGAGAAGCTGATACTTCAAGGAAGAGCTTCCTGCGTTGATGACCAGAACATTCATGTTGTTTCCTCCGTTTTTCAGGGGGCGGCGTCTTGCAATGTGCCCCAATTTCAAGTAAGATAGAGATGGGAATTGTGGGAATTTGTCCAACGGACCAATACATACGTCTTTTATTATAGCAAAAATTTCCGTGATGACAACCATAAATTTTTTTGCGGAAGCCAAAATTGTAACCATTTTGAGATGATTTTTATGCGGACTGCTGGTATCATAAGTGAGTATAATCCATTCCATCGCGGCCACGCCTGGCAGCTCGGCGAGCTGCGCCGCCGTCTCGGCGCGGAGACCGCCGTTGTCTGCGCCATGAGCGGCAGCTTCGTCCAGCGGGGCGATTTTGCCGTCATGCGGACGCACGCACGCGCGGAGGCCGCCGTGCGCGGCGGCGCCGACCTCGTGCTTGAGCTGCCGCTGCCGTGGGCGATCGCGTCCGCCGAGGGCTTCGCCGCGGGCGGCGTGGGTGTGCTGGCGGCGACCGGCGCGGTGGACACGCTGGTCTTCGGCAGCGAGTGCGGTGACACGGAAACGCTGAAGGCCGTGGCCGCGGCGCTCGAATCGGAGTTCTTTGCCGCGCATCTGCGTCAAGGCTTACAGGAGGGCGTCTCCTTCGCCGCAGCGCGAGAGGCCGCCACACGCAAGCTGCTCGGCGAGAAGGCCGCCGTCCTCGCGCAGCCGAACGACATTCTGGGCGTGGAATACTGCAAGGCCATCACGCGGCAGAGCGCCGCGCCGGAGCCGCTGGCGCTGCCGCGAAGGGGCGTCGGACACGACGAAGGCGCAGCAGAGGGCTTTGCCTCCGCGAGCCACATCCGCGCGCTGCTCCGAAGCGGCGCGTGCGCCGACGAATTTCTCACGCCGGAGAGCGCGGAGATCTGCGCGCGCGAATGCGCGGCAGGCCGCGCACCCGTAACGATGGCAAACGCCGAGCGGGCGATCCTCGCCCGTCTGCGTGCGATGCGCGAGGAGGACTTCGCCCTCTACGACGGCGGCGGCGAGGGACTTTACCACCGCTTCTACGACGCCGTGCAGCGTGAGACGACGATCGACGGCATCCTCGCCGCGGCAAAGTCCAAGCGCTACGCCCACGCGCGGCTGCGGCGGCTGCTGCTCGCCGCCTACCTCGGCGTCACGCCGTCGGATACGCCCGCGCGCGTCCCCTATCTGCGTGTTCTCGCGTGCAATGCGCGCGGACGCGAGGTGCTCCGACGCATGAAAACGACCGCCGCCGCGCCCATCCTCACGAAGAGCGCGGACGTGCGGAAGCTGGACGCAGAAGCGCAGCGGCTCTTCGCCCTGACCGCCCGCGCGGAGGATCAGTATGTCCTCGCCTATCCGTCCCTCGCCGCGGCAAGGCCCGGCAGCGCGTGGACGACCGACCCCGTCATTCTCTGACCCCTCCCCCCTCTATCAGAAAGGAGACTACCATGAAAAAACTGCTTTCCACCCTGCTCGCGCTCTCGCTGGCGCTGCCGCTCGGCGCCTGCGCCGTCAAGGTCGATTCGAGCGAGCCCGACGAGCCGGCAAAGGATGAGCTGCGCATCGTCTTTACCGAGGAGCACCTGACAAAGGAAGTCGAATACAAGGCCGACGACGGCACGGTGCTGCTGACTGAGACCTATTGGCTGCCGCAGCTCGAGGTCCGTACCTCGGCCAACGAGGTCTATACGCCGCCGGTCAGCAACGCGGCGGTCGACGTCCCGCGGGAATACGCCGCGGCGCTTGCCTTCAACGCCGAGATGCAGCGCGCGGCGGACGAGCTGGACGCCTCCGCGCAGGAGGCGCTGGCAATGGCGCGGGAGCATTACGCCGGTCTGGACGAGGAGCAGCGCGCCTACTGGACGAACTACGCCGACGAGCTGATCGTGGGCGACATCTGCCAGTTCAGCGGTCTTGTGAGCGTCTGGGGCGGGGGGTACTCCAACTATGGCGGCGCGCACGGCTGGGAGAGCATCCGCGCCTGGAGCTTTGACCTGACGACCGGCGAATTTCTGACGCTCGACAATCTGGACGCACAGTCCTCGACCGACAGCGCCCTCGGCGAATCGCTGACGCACACGCTGGCGATGGCGGTTCTGGAGCAGGTCGACGCGCAGGGGCTGAGTGAGTATTACTTCGAGGACTACGCCTCCTACATCTTCGACCTTGCCGCCAACGCGAATTTCTATTTCGACTTCAGGGGCATGACCATTGTCTTTGACCCCGCCGTCATCGCGCCCTATGCTGCCTCGGCGCAGAAATTCTACATCCCCTTCAGCCGCTTCTACAACGCGCTCGACAGCCACACACAGTCGCTGCTCGACGTGCCGCAGGACGAGATCATCATCGCGGACTACTACACCACTAAAACGCTCTGGTCGTGGTTCAACATGACCACCCCGCCTGTGGACAGCGGCGCCCCCGGCATCACGGTGGACGGACTGGACCTCGCCCGCGTCACGCTGCGCGACGTGAATACGCTCGACGAGCTGCGCACCCTGCTGTGTGAGCACGTCAGCGCGGAGCTTGCCGACGAATGGCTCGCCACGGGCCGCTTCGTGGAGTCCGACGGCGCACTCTACGCGGCGTGGGCGGACCGCGGCAGCGACATCACCATCATGGGCGACGAGATGGAGGTCACGATCATCGGCAGCAGCGGCATCCTGACGCAGCGCATCACGCGCGGCGACTGGAGCGACGACGCGCAGGCGTTCGTCCCGACCGACACGGTGGACACCTACGAATATCCCTTCACGCTCGTGGACGGACACGCGGTGTTCTCCGCGTTCCCCTGCCCCTATTGAAAAAGCGCATAAAAAAAGAGTGAACCGCGCTGCGGTTCACTCTTTTTTTCGTTTCAATCGACGTGCTCGCTCGCGCGCATGGCAAGGATGGTGCGCTCGATGAGGGTATCCAGATCCCAGCCGAGCATCTCCGCGCCGCGCTCGATGACCTCGCGCGAGCAGCCGGC
>DJRC01000087.1:17017-18410 GCA_002437735.1 Oscillospiraceae bacterium UBA6370
CTCTTGCTCGGGCGCATGAGGGCGACCGCGCCGATGAGGCCGGTCAGCTCGTCGGTGGCGAAGAGGACCTTTTCCATCTCGTGCTGCGGCTCGGGCAGGCCGTCGAAATGCAGGCCGTAGCCGTGGCTAGCGGTCGCGCGGATCAAGCGCTCATCCAGTCCCTTTTCCCGCATGATCTCCTGTGATTTGATGCAGTGCTCGTCGGGATACATCTCAAAATCGAGGTCGTGCAGGAGGCCCACGGTCTCCCAGAAATCCGCCTCGTCGCCGTAGCCCAGCTCATTTGCGTACCAGCGCATCACGTCGCCGACGATCTGGCCGTGCTTGAGATGAAATTCACCCTTGTTGTACTCGTTGAGCAGTTCCCATGCCTGCTCTCTGGTCAATGCCATAACAATGCCTCCTTAGGGATTCTCGTCCGTGAAGTGGACGTGGTTGAAAATGTGGTCGGAGCAGAAGCAGTGGTAGCCCGCGCACTTCGAGCAGTAGCGGAACTGCAGCTCCGGATTTGTGACGTCGGTGCGGCCGCAGACCGCACACTTGTGGCGGTAGCCCTGACTCTGCTGCTCGCGCTGCGTCTGGCGGACGGCGTTGTGGAAGTGCGCCGCCTGTTTGGTTCGCGTCTGCTCCCGCTTGGCAAAGCGCCCGATCTCCGGCGCGAAGAACACAAAAAAGTTCAGCAGCGCCACGAGCGGCAGCACCACGCCGATCCAATAGTGGGAGGCGGCGCAGAAGAAGATGATGTACGCGAAGAAGCACGCATCCAGAATCGCCATCCACTTGATCTTGACCGGAATGAAAAAGAACAGCAGCACCTGCGCGTCGGGATAGAGCGTGGCGAAGGCGAAGAACATGGCAAGGTTCACATAGGACGCGCCCGATACCTGCCAGTCGTATCCGGTGATCAGGCTCGTGATGACTGCGCCGAGCGCCGTGAGCAGCACGCCGCTGAGGTAGTAGATGGTGAACTTCGCGGTGCCCCACTCACGTTCGAGCGTCGAGCCGATCCAGTAATAGAAATAGCAGCTCACCAGCAGCCAGAAGGGCCGCGTGTCCGTCGGCAGAAAGCTGAAAGACAGCAGCCGCCAGAGCTGCCCCTGCTTGAGTCCCGCCCAGCTGAAGCTGAGAATGGAATAGAACGAGCCTCCGTCAAGCGTGGAGAACAGGGAGAGCAGATAAAAGGCGATGTTGCCGATGACGATGTAGAGCATCAGGTTCGGAATGCCGAAGTTCGGATGCAGCACGCAGAAGCGGTCGATGCGGCGGCGCAGAGAATTCAAGGTCGATCCCTCCGATCGTGAAGATAGCTTATCCTGCATTGTACCCTATGCGCGGGAAAAAGTCATTACCAAATTATAAATTCCGCGAAAAATTCCCGCCGCGCGGCGGGAAT
>DJRC01000087.1:18437-23720 GCA_002437735.1 Oscillospiraceae bacterium UBA6370
GCTCAGTAGTGATATTTTCTCCGTTTCGCGGCAAGGAGCGAGACGGTGATGAGCAGCGTGAGCGATTCCGCGGCGGTGACGGCGAGCCAGATGCCGTTGATGTCCAGCCACCTCGGCAGCAGCAAAATCGCCGCGACCTGAAACACCAGCGTGCGCAGGAACGAGATGAGCGCGCTGTCCGTGCCGTCGTTCAATCCGGTGAAGAACGCCGAGCCGAAAATGTTGAAGCCGAAGACGAGGAACGAGACGGAATAAACGCGCAGGGCGTTGACCGTCATATCGTGCAGCGCCGCGTCGTAGCCCACGAAGAGGTCGGCGATGGGACCCGCGAGGGCGATGGCGCCGCCGGTCATGACGAGGCTCACGAGCGCGGTGATGACCAAACTCTTGCGCAGGAGGCTTTTGAGCTCCGCGTGGTTCCGCGCGCCGTAGTGGTAGCCGACGACCGGCGTGACGGCGATGGAATAGCCGAAGAAGAACGCCTTGAAGATGAAGTCGACGTACATCAGAACGCCGTAGGCGCTCACGCCGTCCTCCTGCGCGATGGCCATGAGCTGCACGTTGTAGAGGATGCCGACGAGCGAGCCGGAGAGGTTGCTCACCATCTCGCTCGAGCCGTTGTAGCAGGCCCGCCAAAGCGCGCGGAGATCAAAGCACGGCCGTCCGAGCCGCAGCGGCGTGTCGTTCTCACGCAGGAAGTAAACGAGCGGAATGGCCGCGCCGACCGCCTGCGAAAGGGCGGTGGCGAGCGCCGCGCCCGCGAGGCCGAATGAAAAGACGTAGACGAGCAGGAAGTCGAGCACCACGTTTGTCAGGCCCGCGAACACCGTCACCTTCAGCCCGAAGCCCGGCTTTTCTGCCGTGGCAAGGAAGCTCTGAAAGCTGTTTTGCAGCATGAAGAGCGGCAGCGAAACGAGCAGGATGCGCCCGTAGAGCACGCAGTCGTCGATGGTCAGCGCCGTCGCGCCGACGGCATAGGAGACCGGCCGGATGAACACGAAGAAGGCCGCGGCGAGCACCGCGCCGCCGGCCGCCAGGATCGCAACGAGCATCGAAAAGATGCCGTTCGCCTCCTTCGTCTTCCCCTCGCCGAGGGTCTTGGCGATGAGGGCGCTGCCGCCGGTGCCGACCATGAAGCCGAACGCGGAGAGCGCCATGAGCACAGGGAAGATGAGATTGAGCGCGGCGAAGGCGTTCTTGCCCACGCAGTTGGAAACAAAGAAGCCGTCCACGATGCTGTAGACCGAGGTGACGATCATCATGACGATGCTGGGCATCGTGAAGCGCAGGAGCTTTTGATAGGTAAAATGGTCGGAAAGCGCGATCCGCAAGGCGCTCCGCCTCCTTTCTGTCCGATTTTCACGGCAGTCAGCCAAAGAAATTTCCGTTGAACTCCCGCAGGAGCAGCGCCTGATAGTCGCGGACGCACAGCACCACGTCGGGCTGATAGGCCGCGATGTAGTTGCTCAGGCTCTGCGCCGTGTAGTGGCGCAGGTCGATCGAGCGCAGCTCGTTGAAGCTGTAGTAGGCAAGGCACTCCACGGGATTGGTGAAGCTGTCGCCGAAGATCAGGGCGTTGGGAAGCTCGGGGCGGTCGGTTCGGATGACCGTCTCGGCAATGTCGCCGCCCATGTAGAGTCCGTAGGTCAGCGGCTCGGCGTCGCTGCTTGGAAGCGCGTAGACCGTGGCCTCTGCCGCCGCGCCGTTATCGAAGCGGGTGAAGGGGATGTCCTCGGCGAACGAGGCCGTGAGGAGCTTTTCATCATTGCCGCGCAGGCCGAGCAGCTTGCGCGTGCGCGAGCCCATGTAGGGATTGGGCAGCGCGGAGAAGGTCACGTCCGTCCCCTCCTCCGGGATGCGGAGCGCGCAGCCGTCCGCCGCGAGCCGCTCCGCCGCCGCACGGTAGGTCACATACGCGCCGCGCAGGCCGTAGTGGTTGTCCACCTTCGAGCTGAATTCCGGCAGGTGGCCCTCGGCGTCAAAGACCTCGCCCATGTCCACATAGGCGATGCCCTGCGCCTCCATGGCATCGCGGAGCGCTTCGCGCTCGGCGGCGGTGTAGGCGGCGCGGTTTTCGAGGTAGGCGGGGTATTCGTCCTCGTAGTAGGCGTACTGGCAGGGCACGGCGAGATAGCAGTAGTATCCCCCGTAGGCCTCGATCTGATCGCGCAGCGCGGCGTTGTCCGCCGCCACGGCGTCGGCCTCGCGCACGATGTCCTCGGCGGTGTCGGGCATGGTGTAGAGCTCCTCGAGCAGCACGTCGGGCGTGACGACGACCTCGTTCACCACGGGGCGGTGGAAAAGGTTCAGGTCGCACCACGTCACCGCGCGGAGCGCGGCGGTGCGCCAGGCGGCGTAGTCGCAGAACATGGTCTCCAGTTCGCCGAAGACCTTCCCGCTCACGACGCTCTCGACGCTGATCTCGGGGAAGGCGGAGAGGTTGCGGTTCTCGTAGTAGGAGTAGCGCTCCTTCGGCAGCAGGATGGTCGCAGCCATCAGGACCAGCAGCGTGCCGGAGAAGAGCAGGGCCATCGCCCACTCGCTGAATTTTTTCATGTCGGCGCCTCCTCTCAGAACCGGAAGTAGATGAAGGGATTGAACGAGCCCGTGACGAGCTTGCAGTACGAGCACGCCAGCAGCGTCATCGCCGCGAGCTTCGGCCCCCACGTCAGCACGGCGCGGGCGGGCGCGCCGTCACGCTTTTGAAGCGCCGCCTCCAGCCATTGCTTCACCGGCAGCGCAGCAATGCAGCAGCACAGCAGCTCCGGCCAGAACTCCAGCGCGTAATAGACGACGCGGCTGCCGCACCACACGCCGCTGCTGCCGAACATGGCAGCGAAGTAGGCCGCCGCGGCGGTGAGCGTCTCGGCGCGGAAGAGCACCCAGCTGAACACGACCAGCACCATCGCGTAGGCGTGGCGCACGAGCGACGGCAGACGCTCCAGAGCCTTGCCCCAAAGGAGCTTTTCCCCCACGAGCAGCACAAAGAACCAAAGCCCCCATGCGATAAAATTCCAGCTCGCGCCGTGCCACATTCCGGTCAGGAACCAAACGACAAAAAGGTTCCACACATTGCGCGCCCTCGAGCAGCGGTTGCCGCCGAGCGGGATATACACATAGTCACGGAACCAGGTGGAGAGCGAAATGTGCCAGTGCCGCCAGAACTCCGTGACGCTCCGCGCGATGTAGGGGTAGTTGAAATTCTCCAAAAAGTGGAAGCCGAACATCCGCCCGAGGCCGATAGCCATATCGGAATAGGCGGAGAAATCGAAGTAGATCTGGAAGGTATACGCCACCGCGCCCAGCCACGCAAAGAGCGCCGATGGCATGGCGGCGGCAAAGGCCGCGTCCGCGATCCGCGCCACGGCGTTCGCCAGCAGCATCTTTTTGCCGAGGCCAAAGAGGAAGCGCACCGCGCCGGCAGAGAATTCGGAGACGGACTCACGCCGCTCGTCGATCTCCTCCGCGACGGTGGTGTAGCGCACGATGGGACCGGCGACGAGCTGTGGGAAGAAGGCGATGTAGAGCGCGAGCTTGAGCGGGTCGCGCTGCACCGCGGCGTCGCCGCGGTAGACGTCGATGACGTATGAGAGCGCCTGGAAGGTGTAGAAGGAGATGCCGATCGGGAGGCTGAGTCCGAGGAGCGGCAGACCGGAGAGACCGGGGATGAGCCTGAGGTTGGAGACGAAGAAGTCGTAGTATTTGAAGAAGCCGAGGATGGAGAGGTTGATGACGATGCTCAGAACAAGGCAGGTTTTAGCCCTCTTCCGGTCGTCTTTTTTGAGATTCCGTTCTACGAGGAGACCGAAGATGTAGTCGACGGCTATGGTGAAGATCATCAGGAAGACGTAGACGGGTTCGCCCCAGCCGTAGAATATGAGGCTGACTATGAGGAGGACGATGTTTCTTGCTTTAAGTGGTACTATGAAGTATACGAGGAGGGTGACTGTCAGAAACATCAGGAGGAATTCGAGACTTGAGAAGACCATTTGGAATCCTTTCCTTAATTAATACTTGATTTGGTTTTGTGCCCACTGAACTATTTTAACATATTCCGGAACACTTTGCAATACTTTTCACGAATTTTTTGTTGTATAAATAAGCGCTTATCTCAGACTTCGGCTGAAATCTGAGATAAGCGCTTATGAAAAGTTTACGGGGAGAGAGGGGGTGTGGGGGAGGGAGGACCGCTTTTCAAAGCGGTTCTTCCTCCCCCGCTTCTCAGACTCCGGAATAAGCCGCGAATCCTCCGTCAACTGGTATAACCGTTCCGTTTCCAAAACCGGAGGCGTTGTTGTCGACGAGCCAGAGGAGGGTTCCGATGAGGTCGTCGGTTACGCCGAAGCGGTTCATGGGGGTGTGGGCGAGGATTTTCTGGGAGCGGGCGGTGTAGGAGCCGTCGGGATTGATCAGGAGGTCGTGGTTCTGGTTGGTGAGGAAGAAGCCGGGGGCGATGGCGTTGACGCGGATTCCGACTTTTGCGAAGTGGACGGCGAGCCATTCGGTGAAGTTGGATACCGCGGCTTTTGCGCCGGAGTAGGCGGGGATTCTTGTGAGGGGGCGGAAGGCGTTCATGCTGGAGACGTTGAGGATTACGGCGTCGCCTTTTTTTGCCATGTCTTTGGCGAAGACCTGGGTCGGGAGGAGGGTGCCGAGGAAGTTGAGGTTGAAGACGAATTCTATGCCGGCGGGGTCGAGGTCGAAGAAGGTTTTGATGCCCTCTGCTGCGCCTTCGAGGTCTTCGGGGTCGAGGGTGTCCTTGGAGGTGGTGCCTTTGGGGTTGTTTCCGCCGGCGCCGTTTAAGAGGATGTCGACTGTGCCGAATTTTTCGAGGATGGTTTCGCGGGCGGCTTCGAGGCTGGCTTTGTCGAGGACGTTGGCGCCGACGGCAATTGCGGTGCCGCCGTCTTTTGTGATTTCGTCGACTACTTTCTGCGCGGCGTCTGCTCTGAGGTCGCAGACGGCGACTTTGGCGCCGCTCGCGGCGAGGGCTTTCGCAAATTCGGAGCAGAGGACTCCGCCGCCGCCGGTGACGAGGGCGACTTTTCCGGACAGATCTATTTTGAACGGTAATTTCATGATGGATATCTCCTTTTTATGTAGTGCCGGGGGATTCCCGGCTATAATTATATTTTAACTCAAAGCGGTGTAAAATGGAAGAGCGGGACGGAAAATTTATTATATTTTTAACTTATATGTAAAAATACGGGCAGAGTGCGGCGGAAATGTATGTTTTCGAACATATGAGGAAAAAGCGTCTGCCGGATATGCGTCGGGTAATAT
>DJRC01000082.1:0-3766 GCA_002437735.1 Oscillospiraceae bacterium UBA6370
CCATCTTGTGGGAGTGGAACAGACCCAGAGGATGACCGGACATGACAACGAGGGTCTGCTCGTCGGTCAGCTGCTCGAGGTACTTCTTGATGAGGCGATACTGCATCCAGTTCTGGCAGACCTGACCGGTCTCGCCGTAGGTGACCAGCTCATAGGGATAGAGCGCAACGTCGAAGTCGAGATTGTTGTCGATCATGACCTGAATGGCGCGGCCCTCGATGCACTTGCCCTTGTACTCGTCGATGGGCTTGCCGTAGAGCTTGCCCTCGGGACGGAAGCGGTAGCCGTAGATGCGGCCATGCTCCTCGAGCTCGGCGGCGAACTCCTTGGCCATCTGCTCATGATGGTCGGGGTGGATGTAACGCAGAGCGTTCTTGATGGCGAGCGCCTTGTCGGCCTCGGTCAGGTGGGATTCGCGGCGGGGTGCGCGGCGATAGCAGGCTTCCATCTTCGGGTACGCGGGAAGATCGTAGTCCAGCTTGATCGTCATGGCTTCGTCAGCGAGATTGATCATGGGGTGTTCCTCACTTTCTAAAATTTTTCGATTTCTCTCAATTTTCGGTTTTATCTCAAAAGAATCTTGTGCAATTTGCTTTACATCTTGCATTATAGCAAGAACCTGCTATAATGAAAAGAACTTCTATTGTATCGTTATCATACTTTTTCGGTATAGTTTATTAGGAGGCGCCTTCCCATGACCATTCGTCAGCTCGAATACTTCTGTGCGGTCGCGGAGGGGCACAGCATTTCCGCTGCCGCCCGCGCCCTGCACGTCGCCCAACCGCCCATCTCGCGCCAGATCGCCCAGCTCGAAGCCGAGCTCGGCGTGCAGCTTTTCGCTCGCGAGAGCCGCGGCATGAAGCTCACCGAGGCCGGGCAGGCGCTCTACCGCCAGAGCCGCTCGCTTTTCCTCAATCTCCGGCGCGTGGAGGAAAACGTCCGCAGCATCGGCGCCGGCGAGGGCGGGCGCATCAACGTCGGCGTCATCTACTCCGCCATGCCCTACGCCCTGCATTATCTGGAGGCGTACCACGCCCGCTATCCCAAGGTCGAGTTCTACATCCGTCTCGGCTCTCCGCAGGACCTTTTGAACGACCTGGACCGCGGCGAGCTGCACGTCCTCTTCCTCCGCCGCTCCACGCAGGAGTCCGGCAGCCTGCACGAGCGCATCCTCGGCGAGGACGCGCTGGAGCTCATCATGACCGCCGCGACCGACCCCGCGCCGGAGCTGGACGCCGTGCCCATCGAGCGGCTGCGCGGCGTGCCGATGTGCCTGCTGCGCTCGGACGATCTCTGGGGCTACAACGATTATCTGATGAAGGAGTGCCGCCGCAGCGGCTTTGAGCCGAACGTCCCCTGTCAGTGCTACGATACGCCCATGGCGATGCAGCTCGTGCGCTCGGGCTTCGGCATCAGCTTCCTGCCGCATTCCATCGTCGAGACGCACCCGAACTCCGGCATCTACGCCAAGCCGCTGCGCGGCATCCCCGCCAAGTCCTACCCCGTCCTCGTCTGGAGCGACGACGTGCAGGGCGCGCCCTGCGTGCAGCGCTTCATTGCGGAATCCTAACAGGCGCGGCTTTACTTAAAAAAATTAAGCGCCCCGAAACAAAAGAGAAAGAAAACCTGTTTACGCCCGCCCGGGCACACGATATAATGACAGCGTAAGCATCAAAATACAGGCTGGAAATTGTCTGACCTAACAAAAACGGAGGAAACTTATCATGGCACGACTGATCGAATGCATCCCCAATTTCAGCTGCTCCAAGGAAAAGGACGAGGCCACCTATAACGAGCTCGTCAAGACCGCGCAGAGCGTCCCCGGCTGCACCCTGTTCGACGCCCAGACCGACGGCAACCACAACCGCTGCGTCTTCACCCTCATCGGCTCCCCTGAGGCCATCGAGGAGGTCGCCTTCCAGCTGACGAAGGTCGCCACCGAGCGCATCGACATGAACAAGCATCACGGCGAGCACAAGCGCATGGGCGCGACCGACGTCATCCCCTTCGTTCCCCAGATGGACGTGACCGTGGAGGAAGCCGTCGAGATGTCCAAGCGCGTCGCCCAGCGCATCTGGGACGAGCTGAAGGTCCCCTCCTTCCTGTATGAGGACAGCGCCACCCGTCCCGAGCGCCGCAACCTCGCCACCTGCCGCAAGGGCGAGTTCGAGGGCATGCCCGAAAAGCTCCTGCAGCCCGAGTGGGCTCCCGATTACGGTGAGCGCAAGATCCACCCCACCGCCGGCATCACCGCCATCGGCGCCCGTATGCCGCTCGTCGCGTTCAACTGCAACCTCGAGACCAGCGACGTTGAGGTCGCCAAGAAGATCGCCAAGGTCATCCGCGGCTCCTCCGGCGGCTTCCGCAGCTGCAAGGCCATGGGCTTCATGCTTGAGGACCGCGGCATCGCGCAGGTCTCCATGAACATGGTCAACTATGAGGATACCCCGCTCTATGTCACCTATGAAATGATCAAGGCTCTGGCCGAGCGCTATGGCACCCGCGTCATCGAGAGCGAGATCGTCGGCCTGACCCCCGCCAAGGCGCTCATCGACTGCGCCGAGTTCTACCTCAAGGCCAAGGACTTCGACTGCAAGAAGCAGGTCATGGAGTATCACTTGATTGACATGGAATAAGCATTCAAAAATATGCCGTCGGCATATTTTTGAGAAGATCGACACTCCGCTCTGCGCCTTGCCGCCGTCGGCGGCTCGACGCTCGCTCCGCGAGAAGTGTTTTTCGCCACGCACACGCGGCGAAAAGCGATCTAAATTTATTTGCCGCCTGCGGGCGCGAAATGCCACAAGGAAGGACATTGAAATTTATGAAACTTGCTGAACTGACCGTTACCGGCTTTGCCGACATCGTTTCCTCCGACGCGCCCGCGCCAGGCGGCGGCTCCTGCGCCGCGCTCTACGGCGCCATCGGCGCCGCGCTGACCGCCATGGTCGGCGGTCTGACCCAAGGCCGCAAGAAGTATGCCGAGTACGCCGAGCACGCCGCTGAGGTCGAGGCCAAGGGCAACGAGCTCAAGACCCGTCTGCTCGACGTGATGGACCGCGACACCGATGCGTTCAACGTTGTCTCCGCCGCCTTCGGTATGTCCAAGGACACCGACGAGCAGAAGGCCGCGCGCTCCGCCGCCATCCAGAACGGTCTCAAGGGCTGCACCAAGACGCCCATGGAGATGATGGAGCTGATCGACGAGACTCTCACCCTCGCCCACTCCCTGCTCGGCCGCTTCAACGACACCTCCGCGAGCGACCTGGGCGTTGCGTTCCTCTCCCTCAAGGCCGGTATCCAGGGCGCGTGGCTCAACGTGCTCATCAACGTCGGCTCTCTGAAGGATCAGGAGTTCGCCGCCGAGTACCGTGCCCGCGGCGAGAAGCTGCTCGCGCACGCGCTGCCTCTGGCGGACGAGTGCTACGCCGAGATCGTCAAGCTGATCGACGGCTAAAATTTATCTTGCCAAACGCAAAAGGCTTCGGTATCATCGTACCGAAGCCTTTTCGACAGAAAGAAGGTCCTTTTATGACGCTCACCCATCTGACCCCCGCCGATTACGTCACCACGCAGTGGTCCGGCGGCGCGACCACCCAGCTCGCCATTGCGCCGAAGGGCGCGGTGTATGCCGGCCGCGATTTTCTCTGGCGGCTGAGCTCCGCGACCGTCGAGCTCGACGAGTCCGACTTCACGCCCCTGCCCGCCTATGACCGCGTGATCTCCACGCTGCACGGCGATATGGTCCTCGCGCACAACGGCGGGG
>DJRC01000082.1:3802-4137 GCA_002437735.1 Oscillospiraceae bacterium UBA6370
CTGACGCTCCACCCCTACGAGATCCACGATTTTTCCGGCGCGGACGATACCCACTCCTGGGGTCGCTGCACGGACTTCAACCTCATGCTGCGCCGTGGACAGTGCCGCGGCTGCGTCACCGCGCATTTTCCGCACGGCACGGAAACGCTTTCCCTCCACGCGGGTGAAACGGCCCTGCTCTTCTGCGGCGAGGGAAACGTCACGCTCCGCGCGGGCACGGATGTGCTGACGCTTGTCGCGCATGAAAGCGTCCTGATTGAGGATGCGCCCGCGCAGCTCACCGTCGAGGGCAGCGCGAAGCTGATGCTTGCGCAGATGTACCGCTGAGGGAGGGA
>DJRC01000019.1:0-254 GCA_002437735.1 Oscillospiraceae bacterium UBA6370
ATCGCCATCGGCAACGGCACGGCGAGCCGCGAGACCGAGCAGATGACCGTCGAGCTCATTCACAAGGTCGGCGGAGGTCTCAGCTACATGATCGTGAGCGAGGCGGGCGCGTCGGTCTACTCCGCAAGCAAGCTCGCCGCGGAGGAATTTCCACAGTTCGACGTCAACCTTCGCTCCGCTGTGTCCATCGCGCGTAGATTGCAGGACCCGCTGGCGGAGCTGGTAAAGATCGACCCCAAGGCCATCGGCGTGGG
>DJRC01000019.1:352-522 GCA_002437735.1 Oscillospiraceae bacterium UBA6370
GTCAACGCCGTCGGCGTGGACCTCAACACCGCCTCCCCCTCGCTGCTCACGCGCGTGGCAGGGCTCAACGGGACCATCGCCAAGAACATCGTCGCCTTCCGTGAGGAGAACGGCGTGTTTACCACGCGCCGCCAGCTTCTGAAGGTCGCCAAGCTCGGCCCCAAGGCCTT
>DJRC01000019.1:590-19621 GCA_002437735.1 Oscillospiraceae bacterium UBA6370
GAGCAGTGCGCGGGCTTCCTGCGCGTGCCGGAGAGCAAAAACGTGCTTGACAACACCGGCGTACACCCTGAAAGCTACGACGCCGCCAAGGGGCTGCTCGAGCTGCTGGGCGCGACGCCGAAGGACGCGCGCGACCTGCCCGCAAGGCTCAACGCCTACGGTGCGGAAAAGGCCGCCGAGACGCTCGGCGTCGGCGTGCCGACGCTGCGCGACATCGCAAAAGAGCTTTCAAAGCCTGGACGCGACCCGCGCGATGAGCTGCCCGCGCCCATCCTGCGCACGGACGTGCTGGATATCAAGGATCTAAAGCCCGGTATGGTTCTCACCGGCACGGTGCGCAACGTCATCGACTTCGGCGTGTTCGTGGATATCGGCGTGCATCAGGACGGTCTGGTCCACATCTCGCAGGTGTGCAATAAGTTCATCAAGCATCCGAGCGAGGCCGTCGCCGTCGGCGACGTGGTGAAGGTCGTCGTGCTCGACGTGGACGAAAAGAAGCACCGTATTTCCCTTTCTATGAAGCAGGTCCCTAAAGAATAAAGGAAGCGCGTGGCCAAGCCGCGCGCTTCCTCTATTCCCGCTCCGGCTCGTCCTTTCCGATCGCCATGTCCTTCCACTGCTCGGGCAGGGCGTGGGAGATAAGCGGAAAGACGTTCTCCGTGTCCACCGTCGGCTGGATGTTGTAGGTGCCATACTTGTTCACCAGGTCGGCGCAGCTTTCCGGCTGACCAAACACCGGGTCGGCAAACGGCGCATCGGGAAAGGGATAGTGCCTGCGTTCCTTCTTTTCCTTGCTCATAAAAAGATCACCTCCGGGCTATCTTGCCCGCAGGTAATTCCTTTTATGCTTTATCCGTGCAGCGTCGGCGGGTACACGCCCGCATCGTGCAGCGCCCTAAGCGCCGCGGCGACCGTGTCCTTATCCTCGTGATAGGTCATGCCGAACCATTTCGCGTCGGAGTGCAGCACGCTGACGCGCAGCTCGCCTTTTTCGATCAACTCGCCGACCATGCTCGGCAGCAGGCATTCCTTCTTGAGTTCGCCCGCAGGAAGCGCATGGAGAAAGGCGTTGAAATATTCCTCCAGCTTTGTGAAGATCCACGGCGTGAAGCCCCAGAAATTCATAGACACCGGCGTATTGGGCGCGTAAACATCGCCCTCCGGGTTTTTGTCCACGTCGCGGATGGTGCCGTCGGGAAAAACCGTGAGCTTGAAGGTCTCCACAACGCGGTCGAGCCTTCCGTCCGTCACATGGCACACGCCGCGCGTCACGCTGCCGTGTTCGCTGACGGTCTTATCCAGACGGTAGCCGACCATCGTGGCCTCGCCCTCGGCCTTGAGCCTTCCAAGCTCCTCGTAGATCACGCGGAAGGCGTCCACACCGTAGTAGTCATCGGCGTTGATGACGATAAACGGCTCGCTGACGCAGCTCCGCGCGCAGAGCACGGCATGCCCCGTGCCGAAGGGCTTGGTGCGCTCCACCGGAATGGAATAGAACGTCGGCACGCTGGAAAAGTCCTGATAGGCATAGCAGACCTCGACCGGAGAGCCGTCCGCCGCCATCATGCCGGCGACGCGTCTGCCGCAGAGCGTCTCCACCAGCTCGCGCATCTCGGGCTTGATGATGAACACCACCTTGGTAAAGCCCGCGCGGATCGCGTCGTAGATGGAATATTCCATCAAAATTTCACCGTCGGGACCGATGCCGTCTACCTGCTTGCTGCCGCCGTAGCGTGAGCCCATGCCCGCCGCCATAATGACCAATGCCGCCTTCATCGCCGTTCCTCCTCATGCGCTGCAATTTTCTTTATCATAACCCATTTGCCCTCGGTTTTCAACTTCTTTTCCGTCGAAGTCTTGTTTTTTGGCGGCAAACTGCTATACTGTTTTCGTGAATGATTTTTTTTGAGGTACAGAGTCATGGAAACCTTTCTTCACGCCGTTGCGTCCGTCACCATTATCCTGCTGCTGACGGCGACCGGCTACTTCTGCGCGGTCAAGGGCTGGATGACCGCGCAGGTCAAGACCTTCATCAGCCGCTATCTGATGACCGTCGGTATCCCCGTCATGCTGGTTTACGGGATGCAGAACAACCTCACGCGCGCGGACGTGCTCGCCGCGCCGCGTCTGCTGCTCATCCCGCTGCTCGTCATCCCGAGCTGCGTTGTGCTGAGCCTGCTGACGGGCCGCCTTATGAAGCTGCCGCACCGTCAGCTCGGCGTTTTTGTGATGATGTCTGCCATGGGCAACACCATCTTTATCGGCCTTGCCATGTGCCTGGAGCTGTTCGGCGACATTTCAACGCCGTATGTCATGCTCTTCTATCTCGTCAGCAGCTGCTTTACGCAGCTCATCGGCATCCCGCTGGTGCGCTGGTCGGGCGAGGCGGGCGGATTCTCCATGCAGATGGTGTGGAAATTCCTGCGCGCGCCAACGGTCATTTCCGTCTTTCTCAGTCTCCTGCTGGTCGGACTGGACATTCATCTCCCGAGCCTTGTGATGAGCTACGCAAGATACATCAACAACACCGTCACACCGCTGGCGCTGCTGCTGACGGGCTGCATCATCCACGAGATCGGGCTGCGCAGCCTGCGCCTGACGCCAACGCTCGGTGTGATGATGGTCTTCCGCTTTGTCATCTCCCCGGCGCTGGGCGCGGCCCTCTGCGCGCTGCTCGGCATCGGCGGGCTGGTGCGCAGCGTGTACGTCGTGGAACTGGCCATGCCGGTCGTGACACAGACGGTCGTCGCCGCGGCGGAATACGGCGCGGACGAGCAGCTGGCCGCGCAGGGCGCGGCGATCTCCACCCTCGCCTGCTTCGTGGTGACGCCGGTGCTGATGCTGCTGCTTTGAGCCCTGCACATAGCGAGAAAACGAGAGCCGAAAACCGGAATGTCCGGTTTTCGGCTCTCTCTTTTTTCAATCCTCCGTCTTCTCCGGCACCTTCGCCGGCGCGCGCTCGGGCAGCGCGATGAGCACCGCCATCACCAGAATGGCAGAAAAGCCGAGAAGGTCCTGCCACGCGAAGCTCGTGTGCAGCCAGAGCGCTGCGCACAGCGCCGCACTGACCGGCTCGGTGCAGGCGAGCAGGCTTGCGCGCACGCCGCCGACGTCGCTCACGCCCTGCAAATAGAGTGTAAATGCCAGCGCCGTGCCGACAACGGAGATCTCCAGCGTGCCGAGCGCCACCGCAGCGTTGAGCGTGACCGGAGTCCGCCACGCCTGCGTGAGCACGAGCAGCACCACGCCGCCGATGAACATCCCGCAGCCCGTGCAGACGCTCACGGGATAGCGCCGAAGCAGATCGCCCGGCAGGAGCGTATAGAGCATCAGCGATATCGCCGCGCACAGGCCCCAGAAGAGCGCCTGCGGCGAGAGCGCGAGCGCGGTCAAGCTGCCGTGGGTCGCGAGCAAAAAAGCGCCGAGGAGCGCGAGCACGAGCGCAGCGCCCTCGCGCCGCGTCGGCAGGCGGCGCGCACGCAGGCATACCCAGAGCAAAATGAGCGCCTGTCCCATATACTGCAGCACCGTGGCGGTCGCGCTGTTGGAGTAGCAGATGGCGGCGAGGTAGGTATATTGGCAGGTCATCAGTCCGCCGACGGAGAAGATCACGAGCCGCAGCGCGTCGCGCCGGTTCGACCAGATAGCCCGAAGCTGCGGGCGGTGCCTTACGAGCGCGCCGCCGAGCAGCACCACGCCGGCCAGAAACATCCGCACCACGGTCAGCCAGCCGCTGTCCACACCCTGACGGGTGAAGAGATACTGTCCCACCGTGCCGGACGCACCCCAGCACACGCCGCCGAGCGCCGCGCACAAAAAGCCGCGCAGCGTCCTCTTTTTTTCGTCCATACACGCCCTCCCGCGATCATTTTTGCCCATTGTAGCAGACCGCGCGCCGCTTTTCAAGCGCCGTGCGCGTCTTTGCACATATTCGCTCCCCGTGGTGCATAGATTGAAGCAACTCGAATAGGGAGTGTTTCATTCATGAAGGGTAATATTGAAGAGCGGGCCTGCGATCTGGCAGTTTACATCATAGAAAACCGCACCACGGTGCGCGCCGCAGCCAAGAGGTTCGGTGTCAGTAAATCGACCGTCCACAAGGACATTCAGGACCGGCTTCCGCAGATCAACCACAGTCTCTACCTTCAGGTCAAGGAGATCCTTGAGATCAACAAAGCCCAGCGGCACATTCGCGGCGGCATCGCCACGAGAAAAAAATATAAGGGAGCTTGAAACTTTTTCCTCTGAATTTCGTCAAATAAAAGCAGAAACCGATCAAACACCGCACGGCCGGCAGGCCTTTTTCTTCCACCGGCCGCGCAAGCTCTTTTTCCCTCTTGTAGTTTGTTGACATAATGTGTATAATGACAGTATTCTCCTGTTTTCGACAATAACGGAAAGGACCGTATCCCGCCATGCAGAAAAAGAATCCCGCGAAGCGCCGCCCCGAGCGCCTTGCGGTCACACTGTTGTCCCTGCTCTTTTTATCGACCGCCGTGTTTGCGACGGTCAAATATGTCTTTCGTGCGCCCGAACTTGACACGGACAAGCCCGTCGTAACACCGGACGGCACGGCAAGCACGGACGCCGACCAAACCGGCACGGACGAGCCGGACGCTCCGAGCCGCACGCGCCGCGAATACTGCTACAACATTCTCGTCTCCGGGCTTGACGACGACAACGGCGGCAGCGACACGAACATCCTCGTCCGCTTCGATGTGCCGAACAAGCGCATCGACCTTGTGAGTCTTCCGCGCGACACGCTGCTGCACAACGAATACCGCAACAACAAGCTCAACTACGCCTATGCCAAGGGCGGCACGGAGCTGCTGATGAGCCAGATCGAAAATCTGCTCGGCGTGCCGGTGGATTTCTATGTCACGGTCAACCTCAAGGGCTTCATCGCGCTGGTCGATCAGATCGACGGCGTGGACTTTGATATTCCCATCAACATGGATTATGACGACCCTTATCAGGACCTGCACATTCACTTCACCAAGGGCCCGCGCCACCTCAACGGGCAGGAGGCAATGGAGGTCGTCCGCTTCCGCCACAACAACGACGGCACCGGCTACGGCACGGAGGACATCGGCCGCATCGGTACCCAGCAGGCCTTCCTCAAGGCGGTCGCCAAGCAGCTTCTGCAGGTCGGCAACGTCAAGAATATCCCCGCTCTGGTGGATATCTTCTACACCTACGTCAAGACCGACCTCACGACCGGCAACCTTGTCTGGCTCGGCAATGAGGCGCTGAACATCGGCACCGAAAACATCCACTTTGCCACCCTCCCCGGCGACGGCTCCGGTTATTACAACAAGCAGTCGGTCTATGTGCTCGACGCGCAGGCCACCTGTGACCTGGTCAACGAGGCCCTCAATCCCTACAATGAGACGCTCACGCTGGAGGATATGGATATCCTCGTCCCCTAATGAGATAAGGAGCAAGCACCATGAAAAAACGGCTTTTGCTTTTCCTCTGCATCTTTACGTTGCTGCTCTCCACCGCCGTGCGGGCGGAGGATGTGACGGCGGCGGACGCCCCCGCGCCCGCTCCTTCGGCGGAGGAGGCGGACACGCTCTCCCCCTTTGCGCGCACACGGAGCTATGACGGGCGCTTCACGGACGTGGACACCTCGGCGTGGTATCACGACGCCGTCGCCGCGCTGTACGAATACGGTCTGACAGAGGGCGTGAGCGGCAGCGCCTACGCGCCGGAGAGGAGCGTCACCATTGCGGAGCTTGTGACCTTTGCCGCGCGGCTGCACGCGCTTGAGCACGGCGGGACGATCCCTGCGGCGGCAGCCGGCGAGGCATGGTATCAGTCCTATGTGCGCTATCTCAAGGCCGAGAAATGCCTCGGCGACGAGCTTGACGGCCACTATCCGGAGGCCGCGACGCGCGCGCAGATGGCAGGCGTGCTGTCCAAGGCTCTGCCTTCCGAGCACTATGACGAGCGCAACGCCGAGGCCGTGACCGTTGGCTATGCCTCGCACCGCCGCATCACCGACGTGGACGATTACACGCCCTATCAGAGCGATATTCTCTGGCTCTACAAATGGGGCATCGTGGGCGGCGTGGATGAGGACGGCTCCTTCCATCCGAATGATACGCTCAAGCGCAGCGAGCTCGCGGCACTGGTCGTGCGCATGGTCGAGCCGTCCGCGCGCCTGACGCTCTCGTGGCACAGTCTTTCCTATCGCTCCGCCGCAGGCACGGCTTGGGGCGACTTGATCGCGGCGCCCGCCGAGGTCTCCGCCGCGCCGGCAGCCGACAACGCCGATGCCATCGACGCGCTGATCCGAAAGATGCTCCACGACGATGCCTGCACCGTCACCCTGCAATATGACAGCGCTCTGACCAACGAGGAGGTCACAAAGCTGACCCGCGCCTTTACGGTCGGCGTCAAGCGCCATTGCGAGCAGATGTACAACTCCACCTCCTGCCGCAGCTATTCCTCCGGCAAGGTGCTGCTGACCTTCTCCTCCACGGCCTGCGACAGCGCGCAGCTCAAAAAATACCGTGAGGAGACGCTCGCCCGCGCGATCCTCGTCCACGACGCGCTGTGGGAGAGCGGCTATCTGACGGGCGACATGACGCAGTATGAGCTGGCGCGGGCCTACTACGTCTGGCTGTGCAACAACTGTGTCTACGATGAGGGGACCGTCTCCAGCAGTTCTCTGAGCCATCTGGCATACAGCGCGCTGGTGGACGGCGTGGCCGTCTGCGACGGCTACACGGGAGCATACGACCTTCTGCTGCGGCTCGAGGGCATCGAGTGCACCGCGCTTATGAACGCCGACCACATCTGGACCGTCGCGGAGCTTGACGGCAAGACCTACCACATCGACACGACCTGGGGCGATCAAGGCACGCGCGTGGACATGAGCTTCTTCGGCATGACCGAGGCGCAGTCCCGCGCCAAGCACGCATGGTAAACGGAAACGACGGATAAAAAAGCAGCGGCTGCGATGCAGCCGCTGCTTTTTGCCGTGTTGATATGTTTTCAGCGCTGGCCCTTGTCGTAGGGGATGCCCTCCGCCTTGGGGGCACGGGAGCGCTTGGAGGTGAACGCCAGCACGATGAGGGAGATGATGTAGGGCATCATGTTGTACACCGGACTGGGAATGTTCATCGCCGTAAGGAAGCCGAAGCCCATGTAGACATTCGAGAGCGCACGGAACAGGCCGAAGAGGAGCGCCGCAAGCGCGATGCGCTGGGGCTTCCACTGACCGAAGATCATAACCGCGAGGGACAGGAAGCCGAAGCCTGCCACGCCGTACTCAAAGCGCCACTCGGAAACGCCGGCGGTGATGAACACGATGCCGCCGATGCCGCCGAGGAAGCCGGAGATCAGCACGCCCGCCCAGCGCATCCTGTAGACGTTGATGCCCACGCTGTCCGCCGCCTGCGGATGCTCGCCGCACGCCATCAGGCGCAGACCGAAGCGGGTCTTATAGAGCAGGACGTAGGACGCGGCGAGCAGCAGCGCGGTCACGAGCATGAACCAGCTGAACTCGAACGAGCCGAGGTTGACGGTGAACGCCTTCTTCGCACCGGCATACTGCACGATGGAGGAAACGTCGTCGGGATTCGCCGCGGTGTTGATGGCCTTGACGATGACCGTCGCGCCTGCGGTGCCGAGCAGATTCAGCGCGGTGCCGACAAGCGTCTGGTCCGCCTTGAAGTTGATGCAGGCCACGGCCAGCAGGCAGGAGTAGATCATGCCGACCAGCGCCGAAATGGCCAGAACGCCGAGGATCATCACGATGGCGGGCACGTTGGGCGAAATATAGCGCATTGCCAGCGCGCCGCCGAGGGCGCCCATGATCATGATGCCCTCAAGGCCGAGGTTGATGACGCCGGAGTGCTCCGCGAAGCAGCCGCCGAGGGCGACCAGGATCAGCACGGAAGCGAAGATCAGGGTGTATTGCAACAGCAGTACCATTACTGATCGCCTCCTTTCCCGGCTTCGGCCCGGGCCTGCGTTTCGGCTGCCTTGGCCTTCAATGCCGCCTTCTCCTCACGCCTGGCCGCGTAGGAATTCATCGCGTGCTTCATGAACAGCACGAAGCCGCAGAGATAGATGATGAGCGCCGAGATCAGATCGGAGATCTGCGCGCAGTACATAGACTTATCCACATACGCGCCGCCCGCCGTGATGTGCTGGATGAAGAACGAGGCGAGCACGGTGCCAAGGGGGTTCAAGCCGCCGAGGAAGGCCGCGGCGATGCCGTTGAAGCCCATCGCGGGGACGGAGGAGGTGGAGCACTGCCACTGCTCATAGCCGGTGAGGTAGAGCATCGCCGCACCCATGCCGGCGAGCGCGCCGGAGATCATGAGGCTGAGGATGACGTTGCGCTTCTCCGCCATGCCGCAGTATTTGGCGGCGTTTTTGTTGTAGCCGGTGGCCTTGAGCTCGTAGCCGAACTTCGTCTTTTCCAGCACGACCCACACGAGAATGGCCATCAGCACGGACAGCGGGATCGCAAGACCGACGTACTGGTTGTTGTTGAACAGTGCGCCGAGCCCCAGCGAGGGCAGCACGGCGGATTCGTTGATGTGCGCGAGCACCTTGGTGTAGGGGCTGGCGTCCTCCTTCACCGCGGTGAGGAGCATATTGGTCAGATACAGCACGATCCAGTTGAGCATGATGCCGGAAATGACCTCATTGACGTTGCAGTAGGACTTGAGCAGGCCGGAAATGCCGCCAAGGATCGCGCCGCCGCAAATGGCGAGCAGCATACACGGAAGCCAGCTCCAGCCGAGGCCGAGCGCCGCGTACAGGCTCAGCGCCACGCCGGCACAGTACTGTCCGGCCGCGCCGATGTTAAAGAGGCCCACCTTGTAGGCGAACAGGATTGCCAGCGCGCACATCAGCAGCGGCGCGGTCTTGACGAGCGTGTTGCCGAAATATTTCAGCTGCGAGGCGGGGCGGTTGTAGGTCATAAAGTTCTTGATGACCGTGAGAATGGCCTCGCCCGCACCCGCGGGATTGATGAGCAGCAGCACGAGGTAGCCGAGGAACAGTCCCAGCACGATGCACAGGAGGGAGGCCAGCAGCGACTGGAAGCCGTCGCTTTTGAAAATGTTCTTTTTCATGCCTTCACCTCGTCTCTCTTTGCGCCCGCCATGTAGAGGCCCAGCTCTTCCTGCGTGGTCTTTTTCGGGTCGAGCTCGCCGACGATCTCGCCCTCATACATCACGAGGATGCGGTCGGGCACGTCCATGACCTCGTCCAGCTCCAGACTCACGAGCAGGACCGCCTTGCCCTCGTCGCGCTGCGCGACGAGCTGACGGTGGATGTATTCGATGGCACCGACGTCCAGACCGCGGGTCGGCTGCACGGCGACGAGCAGCTCGGGATCCTTGTCGATCTCGCGGGCAACGATGGCCTTCTGCTGGTTGCCGCCGGACATGCTGCGGGCAATGGTGACCGGGCCCTGACCGGAACGGACATCGTACTGGTCGATGAGCTTTTCGGCGTAGGTACGGATGTTCCTGCGGCGCAGGAAGCCCGCCTTGTCGGTAAACTCCGGCTCAAAGTAGCGCTGGAGCACCATGTTGTCCTCGAGCGAATAGTCGAGCACAAGGCCGTGCTTGTGACGGTCCTCGGGGATGTGGCTCATGCCCATCACGCTGCGCTGGCGGATGGACGCATGGGTGATGTCCTTACCGCAGAGCTTGACGGAGCCGGAAACGAGCGGCTCCAGACCGGTTAGGCCGTAGACGAACTCCGTCTGGCCGTTACCGTCGATGCCGGCAAGGCAGACGATCTCGCCGCGGCGGACCTTGAGCGAAACGTTCTTGACGGCATTGTTCTTGTGAAGCTTGGAGGCCATGGTCATGCCCTCCACCTCGAGCACGACCTCGCCGGGTTCGGACGGCTTCTTGTCCACATGGAAGCTGACACTGCGGCCGACCATCATGGCGGACAGCTCCTCCGCCGTGGTGTTGGCGGTCTCGACCGTACCGATGTACTTGCCCTTGCGCAGCACCGAGCAGCGGTCTGCGACCGCCATGATCTCGGCGAGCTTGTGGGAGATGAAGAGGATGCTCTTGCCCTCGGCGGCGAGGTTGCGCATGATCTGCATCAGCTCGTCGATCTCCTGCGGGGTGAGGACGGCGGTCGGCTCGTCGAAGATCAGGATCTCGTTTTCGCGGTAGAGCATCTTGAGGATCTCAGTGCGCTGCTGCATACCGACGGTGATATCCTCAATGAGCGCGTCGGGGTCGACGTGCAGACCGTACTTCTCACTTAGGGCGAGGACCTTTTCGCGGGCCTCGGCCTTTTGCAGGAAGCCGTGCTTCGTGGGCTCCACGCCCATGATGATGTTGTCAAGTACGGTGAAGCATTCCACCAGCTTGAAGTGCTGGTGGACCATGCCGATGCCGAGCGCGTTGGCATCGTTCGGGTCCTTGATGGACACGACCTGCCCATCCTTTTTGATGACGCCCTCCTCGGGCTGGTACAGACCGAAGAGCACGCTCATGAGCGTGGACTTGCCTGCGCCGTTTTCGCCCAGCAGGGCATGGATCTCGCCCTTTTTGAGCTGAAGTGTAATGTTGTCGTTGGCGATAATACCGGGGAATCGTTTGGTGATGTTGAGCATCTCAATGGCATACGGTGATCCCAAGATGTTTCGCCCTCCTTCCGTTTTGATGGCCCGCCGCGTTGGGGATGTGCGGGGACGGAAACCATGAATATCTTACAGTATACTATACCTGTGCCGATAAAGCAAAGTCAATTTGGCAAATTCGCATAATTTTTTTGTTTTTCGGCAAAAAAGAGAGACGGGCAGCCGCCCGTCTCTCCGTATGTACTTGCGGAAAAGCGCTTAGCCCTTGATCTGGCCCTGATCGTTGACCGTGATCACGGTGGCGAAGCTGGCAGCCTTAACGTCGCTGCTGGTATTGTTGCTGACGGTGATCTTGCCGTCGAACATATCCTTCACCATGGCCTTATAGTCATCCTGCGTGAAGCTGTCGGACCACTGGGTGCCGTCGCCCATGGGGATCTGAACGTAGTTCGCCTCGGGATCGGTGCCGGAGACAAGGCCCAACGTCTCGATCTTGCCGACGTACTTCTCCCAGTTGCCGTTATTGATAACGTCGGTCAGGGTATCATAGGTGGCGGGATAGAGGCCCTTCATGGCGGAGGTGACCGTCAGGTCGAGGTACTGCGCGATCGTAGCCTCGTCCGCGCCGTCGCCGGCAGCGTACTTGGCGATCACGCCGGCCTGATCGACGTCAACGCCGATGACCTTGCCGTCGGCCTTCTTGGCGGCGTCGACCGCGGAGGTGTAGATGCCGCCGCCGCAGGCGAAGACGACCTCAGTGCCGCCGGCATACCAGGTATCCATCACAGCGGTGATGTCGGCATCGCCGAAGAACTGACCGCCATAGATGTAGTTGAGCTTGACATCGGTGAGGCCCATGTCGGCCGCAGCGGCGTCAACGCCCTGCACGAAGCCGTAGCCGTAACGGACGACCGCGGGGACGGCCATGCCGCCGAGGAAGCCGAGGTTCTTATAGCCGAGCTTCACAGCCGCGTAACCGGCCATGTAGCCGCACAGCTCTTCCTGATAGACCGCGCAGTAAACGTTGCTCATGTCAACGTACTTGTTGAGGTCCCAATTCTCGGGGGTGTAGTCGTAGGCTTCGCCCGCCTTGGCAACGGCGGTCTCGAGCAGGTCGCCGGCGGCGACGTCGAGCGCGATGAACTTGACCTTGGGGAATTCGGGAGCGGCCTCAACGATGGCGCCGCCGAAGGCATAGCCGGGCATAACGATGACGTTGAAGCCTTCGTCAACGGCCTTTTCGATCATGGCGACACGGTCGGCGGTGTTATCGCCGGCGGGCTTGAAGTAGCTGAACTCGATGCTGTTGTCCTCGGCAAACGCCTTGCAGGCCTCATAGGTGGTCTGGTTGAAGGACTGGTCGGTGATGTCACCGTAGTCGGTGATCATAGCGACCTTGTACTCGACCTCGGGCGCGGTGTCGTCGGGGGTCTGGGTATCGTCGGGGGTGGTGGTTTCCTTCTGACCGCAGGCTACGAGTGCGAGGACCATAGCCAGGGAGAGAAGAAGAGCAAAGAACTTCTTCATGGTACAAACCTTCCTTACAATTTTTTGAAATCATATCATGGACATGACTTCGAGCGTATTATAGCAAGGTTTTTTCAAAAGGGCAAGTCATATTTGCTGAAAAGTGTGAATTTTTGACAAATCTTTCATGGTGAAGGCGCACAAAGAGAGACCGCGCTCGCGGTCTCTCTTTGCTCAGTATTGGAAAACGCTGCCGCCGACGAACTCGCGCACGATGGAGTCGCGCGGGACATAATCGGTTTTGAGCGGCGGGACGGAGTTGACGACCTCAAAGAGGTCGGTCAGCCCGTGCTCGTCGATGAAGGCATCGTCAAGCTGTGTGTAAAACTCGGGGATCTCCTTGAGATAGCGCGCGAGGATGCACGGCTCGTAGTCGTGGAAGGTGTCGATGTGGATGCCCGCATTGGGCTTATTGGGCATGATATAGTTCAGCTCTCCACGGTCCACGCTCTCGGCGCGCTCGACCGTCTGGCGCAGGGAATGCCCGCGGCCCTGATAGTCGCGGATCATCCGGCGCGCCACGCGCAGCTGCTCGGGACGGACGATCTTGTCGTGCGCGGTGATGATGCGCGTGCGGGGCGCGACGTAAACGCCGGTCGCCATGTCGCGCACGCGGTCGAAGATCAGCGGGTTGAGCATGTGGATGCCCTCGGCGATGATGACGGCGTCGCGATCGCCCTGCATTTTGAACCAGCTGCCGGTGGTGCCGCTCTTGAAATCATAGATGGGCAGCTCGACCTCCTCGCCGTCGGACAGGCGGTGGATGCAGTCGATGAGCAGATCGCGGTTCACGCACAGGGGGGATTCCCAGTCCGTCAGCTCCGGCGGACGGTCGGCGAGCGGCAGGAAGAAATTATCCATGCTCAGCAGGCACACCTTCACGCCGAGGTTTTCCAGATACGCCTTCAGGCGCATGGCGGTGGTGGTCTTGCCGCTGCCGCTCGGGCCGGTCAGGCAGACGAGCGGCTTTTTGCTCTTGCTCATCAGGATGCTCGCTGCGGCGGCACTGATCTTGTCGTGAAAGACCTCCTCGCAGCGCAGGACAAAGCGCGTATCGTCGCGCATGGCCTCGGTGATGTTTTCAATGTCAATGACTCGCATGAGGAAAACGCTCCTTATTCTCCATCTTGACCGCGACCTCGAGCGCGATCTTCATCATGTTGGTGAAGGTGGTCTGGCGCTCGTCGGCGGAAAGCTCCTCACCGGTGACAAGGTTATCGGAGATGGAGCAGATGGCAAGCGCGCGCTTGCCGGTATAGGCGGCGGTGCAGTAGAGGCCCGCTGCCTCCATCTCGACCGCCATCACGCCCATTTTGCCGAAGCGGGCGTTGCGGCCCGCCGCGTCATAGAACGTATCGGAGGAATAGAGGTTGCCGACCGGCATCTTCACGCCCAACTCCTTCGCGCTCTCCACTGCGGCGGAAAGCAGCTCGTAATCGCAGATGGGGGCGAAGGTGCCGCCCAGCTCATACTGGCTGGCAAAGTCGGAGTTGGTGCAGGCACCCATACCGGCGCACACGCTGCCAAGCTCCATATCCGCGCGCATCGCGCCCGCGGAGCCGACGCGGATGATGTTCTCCACGCCGTACTGCGTGTAGAGCTCGTTGGAGTAGATGGCGATGGACGGGATGCCCATGCCGCTTGCCATCACGCTCACGCGCACGCCCTTGTAGGCGCCGGTATAGCCCTGCACGCCGCGGACGTTGTTGACGAGCTGCGGGTTTTCCAGGAAGGTCTCCGCGATGAACTTCGCGCGGAGGGGATCGCCGGGCATGAGCACGGTCTTGGCGAAATCGCCGTTTTTGGCATTGTTATGAGGGGTAGGCATGGCTTATTCTCCTTTCTCCATCGCCTTGACGGCCTTGACGATGCGGCTGGTGCCGAGGCGGTCCGCGCCAAGCTTGAGGAAGTCCTCGGCGTCCTGCAGATCGGCGATGCCGCCGGCGGCCTTGATCTTCTTGCCGTTCGTCATGTGCGCCGCCATGAGCGCCACATCCTCGCGCGTCGCGCCGCCTCCGCCAAAGCCGGTGGAGGTCTTGATATAGTCCGCCGCGGAGCCGGACACGACCTCGCAGAGCTTGATCTTCTCCTCGTCCGTGAGCATGCAGGTCTCAATGATGACCTTGAGAATGTTGCCGTGGCAGGAGATCTTCACGGAGTTAATCTCCTGCAGGATCTTGTCGTACTGGCCCTCCTTGACCCAGCCGAGGTTGATGACCATGTCGATCTCGGTCGCGCCGTCCGCCACGGCGGACTCGGCCTCCATGCACTTGATGCCGCTGGGAACGTAGCCGTTGGGGAAGCCGATGACCGTGCACACGGGAAGCTGACCGAAGCCGTAATGCTGCTGCTCGGCGATGTAGTGCGCGGCGTGGGCGACATAGGTCTGCGGGATGCAGACGCTCGCGCAGCCGTACTTGATGCCGTCGTCGCAGATCTGGCGGATCTCCTCCCAGGTGGCGGTGGGGGCAAGCAGGGTATGGTCAACGTGACGGAGAATTTCTTTCACATCCATAGTATATGGTATCCTTTCCAAGAAAAATAGATTCCGCAAAGGGGAATGATTTCCTGCTTATCAGTGTAGCACAGCGACCGCAAAAAAGCAAGCGCGCCGCGCACAGGCAGATGCCCCCTCCTGCCTGACCCGCTGCGGTCTACGGAGCGTGGATTGCAAAACGGCGCGGGAGCGTGTAGAGTAGGGACAGAAAAGCAAAGCGCCCCCTCGGCGCAGAACGGAGTATCTTAGATATGGACCAGATCAAGACAGGAGCCCTCATCCGCACCCTGCGGCTCGATCAGGGCATGACCCAGCTCGCGCTGGCGGAGGCGCTCGGCGTAAGCGATAAAACGGTTTCCAAATGGGAATGCGGCGGCGGAGCGCCGGACATCTCGCTGTTGCCCGCCCTTGCGGAAACGCTGGGCGTTTCTGCCCGCGCGCTGCTGCGCGGCGAGCTGGAGGAAAACGACAAAACGAACGGCGACCTCAAAAAGCTGCTCTTCTGCCGCTGCCCGCGCTGCGGCAACCTTCTCTTCTCCACCGACGGCGCGGAGATCCACTGCTGCGGACAGACGCTCTCTCCCCTCACGCCGCGCGAGCCGGACGAGGGGCACGCGCTGAGCGTAGAGCTCAGCGACGGCGAGTGGTTTCTCACCGCGCCGCACGAAATGCGGCGCGAGCACCATATCTCTTTCGTCGCCTTTCTCACCGGCGACACGCTGATCGTCAAAAGGCTCTATCCCGAATGGGATATGCAGGCCCGTCTGCCGTTTTTCTCGCACGGAACGCTGCTGTGGTACTGCACACAGCACGGCTTTTTCACGCAGGAGCTATAGCCATGAAGCAGGAACTGCGGTTTACCCCCATCGACCTGCGCGCGTGGCCGCGCGGCGAGACCTTCTATTACTTTGCCAAAATGGCGCCCATCGGTTATTCGCTCACCGTTGAGCCGGACGTCACGCATCTGCGCGCGGCCCTCAGGAGCAAGAGGTACAAATTCTTCCCCGCGTATTTGTGGCTGGTGACGAAATGCCTGAACGAGCAGATGGAGTTTCGGCTCGCTGAGGCAGACGGACAGCTCGGCTGCTACAACGTGCTCACGCCGTTCTACGCGCATTTTCACGAGGACGATCACACCTTCTCCCTGCTGTGGACGGAGTATGACGACGATTTTGCCGCCTTCCACACCGCCTATCTTGCGGACAAGGCGCGGCACGGCGCGCACCACGGCATCCTCGGAAAAGCCGGCGAAGTCCCGCCGCCGAACGCCTACACGGTCTCCTGTGTGCCGTGGGTGAGCTTCCGGCACTTTGCCGTCCACTCCTACGAAAGAAAGGACTACTATTTTCCCTCGGTCGAAGCGGGAAGCTTCTATGAAAAGGACGGAAGGCTCCTCCTGCCGCTCTCGCTGACGGTCCACCACGCAGCGGCGGACGGCTGGCACGTCAGCCGCTTTTTAGAACGCCTGCAGGAGGAAATGGACCGCTTCGACGCATGAAAAAGCATCGCTCGCGAGCTTACTCGCGAGCGATGCTTTTATCGGTTCAATTCGGTTCGGCAGACGCTTCTCAGCACTTCTCGAACACGGTGGCAACGCCCTGGCCGCCGCCGATGCAGAGGGTGGCAAGACCCTTCTTGGCCTCGGGACGCTTGAGCATCTCGTGCAGAAGGGTGACGATGATGCGGGCGCCGGAAGCGCCGACGGGGTGGCCGATGGAGATCGCGCCGCCGTTGACGTTGACCTTGCTCATGTCGAAGTGCAGCTCACGCGCGACGGCGATGGACTGCGCGGCGAAGGCTTCGTTGGCCTCGACGAGGTCGATATCGTCGATGGTCACGCCGGCCTTGGCCATGGCCTGACGAGAGGCGGGAACGGGACCGACGCCCATGATCTTGGGATCGACGCCGCCCTGGCCCCAGCCGATGAGCTTCGCCATGGGCTTGAGGTTATACTTCTTGACGGCCTCGCCGGAGGCGAGAACGATGGCGGCAGCGCCGTCGTTGATGCCGGAGGCGTTGCCCGCGGTCACGCGCTGAACGTGCTTGCGGGTATCCGCATCATGGATCTCGGTGGGCTGGAAGGTGTGGACGATCTGGTCCTCAACGCCCTCGGGGCCGACCGGGAACGCACCCTTGAGCTTGGCAAGGCCCTCGGGCGTGGAGCCGGCGCGGGGGAACTCGTCCTTCTTGAACTCGACGATCTCCTTCTTGACCTTGACGGGAACGGGAACGATCTCATCGTCGAAGCGGCCGGAAGCCTGCGCGGCCTCGGTCTTCTGCTGGGAGGCGGCACCGAAGGCGTCGAGCTCCTCGCGGGTGATGCCCCAAACGTCGCAGATGTTCTCCGCGGTGGTGCCCATGTGGTAGTTGTTGAACGCATCCCACAGGCCGTCCTTGATCATGGTGTCGACGAGCTTCTTGTCGCCCATGCGGGCGCCCCAGCGGGCGTCGGGAGCGGCATAGGGAGCGGCGCTCATGTTCTCGGTGCCGCCGCAGACAATGATGTCGGCGTCGCCGGCGAGGATGGCACGGCCGGCCTCAATGACGGACTTCATGCCGGAGCCGCAGACCATGCCGACGGTGTAAGCGGGAACGGAGTAGGGCAGGCCCGCGCCCACGCCGACCTGACGGGCGACGTTCTGGCCGAGGCCGGAGGTCAGGATGCAGCCGAACATCAGCTCATCGACGTTCTCGGGCGCGACATTGGCGCGCTTGAGGGCTTCCTTGACAACGATGGCGCCCAGCTCGGCGGCGGGGGTGTTCTTCAGGGAACCGCCAAAGGAGCCGACCGCAGTACGGCAGCAATTCACAACATAGAGTTCTTTCATGGGATGTCTCCTTTTTTATTAAAATTTTGGTATTCCGCAGAGGGGATCATTTTCGCTTTGATTATACAACAGGCGCGTATGAAAAATCAACTGCAAAATTTCATTTTTCCGTGCAAAAATTGACGCTTTTCCTGCATTTTGTTAAATTATTAACAGCTTTGCAGCATTTCCTGCGTCTTTCTCAGCTTTCGGCCGTTTCCTGCCCGTTTTCCGTCGCGGTGTCGTCTGCCGTATCGCCGTCCGCGTCGGTATCCATCAGCAGCGAGAAGGCATCATAAATATCGACAAGGTCCAGCGCCTCGACCGCCGGGTTCATCTCCACCGCGGCATCCTCGATGCGGCTTTCGAGCAGGCCGCTGAAATAGGTCTCGCGCACCGCGTCCACGGCCTTCGCCTCATCGAGCGGCTTGCGGAGAATGATGTGGTAGCCGTAGTAGCTCTCCACGATCTCGCTGACCTCGCCCTCGCTGAGCGCGGCGGCGGCACTCTCAAACTCCTCGACCATCTGACCGGAGCCGAAGGTGTAGCCCTCGGGGTTGCCCGCGCGACCGGAGTCCTCGCTGTACTCGTCGGCAAGCTCGGTGAAGTAGCCGATCAGATCGTCGCCCGTGTAGGCGTCCAGCTTGGCCTTGAGCTCCTCCGCCAGCGTCTTCTTCTCCGCCCTGGTCTCGTCGTCCAACTCCTGATAGGTGGACATATCGCGCGTGAGCAGCAAGATGTGGTCGGCGGTCATGTAGCCCTGCTCGGCGGCATAGGCGATCAACTGCTCGTCGGTGGCGTAGAGGCTGCTGCCCTCGGTCGCCGCCAGCTCCTCGAGCGCGCTGTAGAGGTAGTCCGAGCGGCACATCCGGTCATAGGTCTCCTCGCTCAGGCCCAGCTTGGTGAGCTCGGCACGGTAGCTTTCCTCGCCGCCGAGGCTCTCGACGGTCTCCGCGCGTTCGGCCTCCAGCTCGCTGAGCGCGTCCTCGTCAAGGATGACGTCGTTCTCCTGCGCCAGCTTCTCGATGACGGCAAAGCTCTTTGTGTTCTCCAGAATACTGTCCTTCGTCACATCAAGCACCGTTTCGCCCTCCTGCAGCTCCAGGCTCCAGTCAAGGTCCATGCCGTACATATTCATGTAGCTTTCCATGTAGGAGGCGGCATAGCAGAGGTTATAGAAATACATATCCATCGGCACGTCGATGCCGTCCACCCTCATCGCGACGGCGTCGGGAGCGATGCCGGTCAGCTGATAGCAGACACCCTCCTCGACCTTGCCCGTGTCAAAGCTGTCCTTGCTGCCGCAGGCGGCCAGCGAGCCGAGCAGCGCCAGCGAAAGCGCCGCAGCCAAAATACGTTTCATCTTCGTTTCCTCTTTCTTCTGAGTTTTGTGGTATCGCACCCCGCCCCGGGGCGTGGCGCTGCGGGTTCAGGCGCCCTCCGCGGGCGCGATGCTCTCAACCAGCTCGAGTGCCGCGTGAAGCGGCTCCTCGCCCTTTTCGAGCCGCAGCGCGAGCTTCGGCTCGGTGCCGGCGGAGAGCGTCAGCCGGCGCTTGTTCCTTCCCATCGTGCAGACGCGCATCACCGCCTCGACCGGCATTTCGCTGCCGAAGGTAAAGGTGAT
>DJRC01000030.1 GCA_002437735.1 Oscillospiraceae bacterium UBA6370
CGGTCGGCGCGGCGCCGCCGACGCGGGTGCTGCGCTGGACGATGCTTCTGCACGATCTTGGCAAGCCAAAATGCTTTACACAGGATGCGGACGGCGTCGGACACTTTTACGGACACACCGCGCTCTCCGCGGAAATGGCGGAGGAGATCATGGCGCGGCTGCGCTTCGAGCACGCGCTTGCGCAGGGCGTGCGGGCGCAGCTCGCCTGCTTCGACGAGATGTTTCCGCCCGAGCGCGCGGCGGTGCACCGCCTGATGGCGCGCTATGGACGCGAGACTGCTTGGAACCTTTTGCAGACGAAGCTCGCGGACAACGCCGCCAAGGCGCCCGCCGGATTGGAGCAAGCACAGAGACCTTGGCGTGAAGCGCTTTTGCTTTACAATGAATTGCTGGCGGAAAACGCCTGCTGCTCGCTCGCGGAGCTGCGCATCGGCGGCGGGGAGCTGCTGGCGATCGGCTTTTTGGGCCGCGCGGTCGGGCAGGCGAAGCAGCGTCTGCTCGACGAGGTGGCCTCGGAGAGGCTGGCGAATGAACACGACGCCCTTGTGCGCCGCGCGGAGCGGCTGTACCGCAGCGGCTGGCGCGGAGAGACAGACGGAAGGGAGTAAGAAACGATGGCGAACATCATGGATTATCTGGACTGGCGCGGCGACCTGCCGCTGACGGTCTCGCCGTTCAACGAGGTGGACGGCCTGATCCTGGCGGAGCTGAGCTTCATCAACTTCGAGGGCATCGTGCCGCCGCCGGAACTGGGGCGCGGCGTGCCGCTGCGCGACGCGGCGGGAACGTACTTCGCCCGCCATAACGGGCAGGAGATCGACATGGGCGTGCTGGTCCCGGGGCGCATCCCCGACCTCATGTGCCGCATGGCGCACTCCGTGCGCTTCGGCGGGATGCTGCTGAACGGCTACTGCGAGCTGATGGATGACGCGCGCGAGCAGCAGTTCGCGGCGCTGACGGTCGAGCTGGGCGACGGCAGCATCTATCTTTCCTACCGCGGCACGGACGATACCATCGTCGGCTGGAAGGAGGACTTGAACATGGGCTACCTCGAGGTCATCCCCTCCCAGACGCGCGCGCTCGAATATCTCGGCCGCATGACGCGGCAGTACCCGGACGCGAGGCTGCGCATCGGCGGACACTCCAAGGGCGGCAACCTTTCGGTCTATGCCGCGGTGAAGACCCCCGCCGCCCTGCAGGACCGCATCCTTCAGGTCTACAACAACGACGGCCCCGGCTTCGCCAAGCCGCTCGTCGGTACGCCGGAGCACACGCGCGTAGCCGACCGCATCCTGACGGTCGTGCCGCAGTCGAGCGTGGTCGGGCAGCTTCTGGAGCATGAGCAGAATGTGGAGATCGTGCGCTCGGACGCCGAGGGAATGCTGCAGCACGACGGTTTTTCATGGCAGGTCGTGGGCGATCATTTCATCCATCTCGACGGCTTCTCCCGCGAGGGAAAGGTCATCGACGAAACGCTCGAGTCGTGGGAGGGATCGCTCAGCCCCAAACAGCGCGAGGCTTTTGCCGACGCGCTCTATACGGTGCTCACCGCCTCGGGCGCGAAAACGCTCTCCGACCTCAACGGCGACAAGCTCAAAAGCGCGGTGACGATGCTCAAGACCTACTCGAACCTCGACCGTGAGACGCGCCAGCTCCTCTCCGGCTCGCTGCGGGCGCTCGTGGGCTCGTATGCGAAAAACGTGGCGGACGACGTGCAGAAAAACGATCTCGAGCCGCTGCGCCGCAAGCTCGAGCGGCAGCGCAAAAAGGCGGAAAAGCGCGGCGCGAAAAAGAAATGAGGAAGCAACGGCGGCTCCGGCCGCCGTTGTTTTTATGTTTACAAACCGCCGCGCGCGTGTTATAGTAGAGGATATTCTGGCGCAGTATGCGAACGGAAAGGAAAGCCTGCGGCTGCGGGAACGCGGCTCCCGAGCGGGAAGGACCCGACGGAGCGTGCGCACGGCCGCGTAAAGGAGAAACACAGATGAAAAGCATATTGAAAAAAGACCGTATTCTTGTGTTCGTTGCCTTGATCGGACTGCTGGCCTCGCTGGCGCCGCTTGCGGCGCGCACGAAGGCGGAGCAGAGCAACCGGTATTACGATTACATCCTCGATTATTCGAGCCTGCGCTACATGGCGAGCCAGTCCACGCAGTCGGAGGGCGAGTGGCTGGATCGGTTCGCCTCCCTCGGCATCGACAAGGCCACGGTCGCGGAGGCGACCGCGCTCGGCCTGAGCGGAAGCGCCGGCATCCCCATCCACGCCATGACGGTCAAGACCGCGACGGGCGTGTTCGGCTGGGAGTCGGACTATCCCGACGAGGTCATCGACTGGATGAAGACGAGCACGGACGTGAGCGACGCGATCATCTGCGCCGACACGGCAGAGGCGTTTGACTGGGTCATGGATGCCTTCAACGCCCGCGTGGAAAATTTTACGGCCCGGACCTGCCGCGACGGGGAGAAGGGCTTCATCTTCCTTGCCCAGCAGCCCGATGGACTCAAGGGCGAGAAGTTGCTGAACCTGCGCCTCGGCATCTGGCCGGACATCGCAGCGCTGCTGGAGGAGCACGGCTATCAGATCGTGCCGCGCACCGAGACAATGAAGGACATGAACGGCACGCGCTTCGCGCAGGCGTACATCGAGGTACTCGAGCACTATGCTTCCCCGTATTTTTTGAACAACGGCGACGAGCTGATCGGCTATGAGAGCGCGGAGGGACGGGAGCTGCTCACGCAGTACCTCCGCGAGAGCGGCGCGAGCCTTGCGATGATCGAGCAGAACGACCAGAGCCAGAACATCACCTGGCCCGGCACGGAGGAGCTGCTCAACGCCATTGATTACCACGGCATCCGCGTATTCAATGAGTGGGGCTACATCCAGAACCGCTATGCCTACTGCGGCTATACCGGCCCCGAGGAGATCACCAACTCTTTCTTCCGCGCCATCGTGGAGCGCAACTGCAAGGTGATCTGGCTCAAGATGATCCTGGAGCCGGACAACGACGTGAGCTGGGACGCGGATCAGACGGAGTGGACCTACATCACCGATCCCGCAGCCTATGAAAAGATGATTCTGGATCTCGACGCGCGGCTCGAGCCGATGGGCTATACGCGCACCACGGTCCCGCCGATGGAGCTGGAAACGCCCTCTGCGCTCCTGCGCATCGTGCAAGGCATCGGCACGGCGGCGCTTCTGGTGCTGCTCTTTGACCTGTTCTTCCTTGTCAGCTGCCGCACGAGCCTGCTCCTGCTGGCGCTGGCCGCGCTCGGCATGATGGGCCTTGCGGTGCTCAAGCCCGCGTCCTACCCGCTGCTGCTGTCGATGGCGGGCGGCATCGTGATGCCGTCCATCGCGGCGGTCGGCCTTTGCCGCGTGATGCTGGAAAAGCGCCGGCAGGCGCCGCGCCCGGAGCTTGGACGGCTGCTGGGCGATGCCGCGGTCACGGCGCTGGCCGCGATCGCGACGGCGCTCTGCGGCTCGCTGTTTGCCTCCGCCGCGCTCTCGCAGCTCTCCTACATTCTGGAGATCGATCTCTACCGCGGCGTGAAGCTCATGCAGCTCATTCCCATCGGATTGTTTGCACTGGCCTATCTGCTGGTCTTTGCCTATGAGGAGACCGGCGCGCGCGACGCCGTGCTTGCCCACGTCGGGCCGCGCGGAGAAAAGGGACGCATCAAGCGCTTCAATGCCTACTTTGCGGAGCTGATGAAAACGCCGATGCAGCTCGGCTGGTTCCTCGCGGTCGTGGTCATCGCCGTCGCGGCGGTGTTCCTGTTGGCGGTGTTCGTTTACTACATTTACCGCACCGGCAATTCCGCCACGACCTCCAGCACCGAGTTGGCGTTCCGCAATTTCCTGGAAAATACGCTCGTCATCCGCCCGCGCACCAAGGAGATGATCGTCGGCTGGCCGATGCTGCTGCTGTTCATCTGGTCGCTGCGCCGCGGCATGAAATTCCTGCCGATGGTGTTCGGCCTCGGCATGACCATCGGCCTTGTCAGCGTCGTCAATACTTTCCTGCACATCCGCACGCCGTTCCTCATCAGTCTCCTGCGCACCGGCTGGGGCGTGCTGTTCGGCCTGCTCATCGGCCTTGCGCTCGTGCTGCTCGCCGAGCTCATTTACCGCGCTGTGTGCCATTTCTGCGGGGTGGAGAAGCATGTATAACATTCTCATTTCCGGCTATTACGGCTTTGATAACATCGGCGACGAGTCCATCCTGCGCACGCTCGTTACCTCGCTGCGCGAACGCATTCCGGACTGCTCGCTGACGGTCCTCTCGCACGATCCCGCCGCCACCCGCGAAAAATACGGCGTAGAGGCGGTGGAGCGTATGTCGCCCCTTGCCATCGCGCGGGCGGTGCGGCGCTGCGATATGCTCATCTCCGGCGGCGGCAGCCTGCTGCAGGATGTGACGAGCAGCAAGAGCCTGCACTACTACCTTGCTATCATCCGCTTCGCGCAGCTGCTGGGCAAGAAGGTGTTCATCTATTCGCAGGGCATCGGCCCGATCGAGAAGGCCGCTGACCGCCGCGCCACGGCGCGCGCGCTCAGGCGCGCGGACGGCATCGTGGTGCGCGACGAGCGCTCGGCGGCGCTGCTCGCGGAGATCGGCGTTCCGGCGGAGCGGGTCGTCATCACGGCGGACCCGGTCATCCGCATGAAAAAGACGGACAAGGCGGTGGGGGAGACCATTCTCCGCCGCGCGGGCGTGACGCGGGACGGCCGCCCCGTGGTCGGCTGGGCCATCCGCGAGCGGAACCGGGACAGCCGCTTTGTCGCGGAGGTCCTGCGCTCGATCCGATGGCTCAAGGAGACCTACAACGCGCAGTCGGTGCTCATCCCGTTCCACTATGAGGAGGACGGCGAGGTCTGCCGCCACATCGCTTCACAGCTTCCCGACGATACGGCGGTCTGTCTGGACGAAAAGTACCTTTCCGAGGATATGCTCTCGATCATCGGCTGCATGGACCTGCTCGTGGGCGTGCGGCTCCATTCGCTGATCTACGCCGCCATCATGGGCGTGCCGCTCATTGGCATCTCCTACGACCCCAAGTGTACGGCGTTCCTCAACTCCGTGGGGCTCGACAAGCTCAGCACACGGGACGGCTACACAGCCGAGGCGTTTGAGACGGAGGCCGCGCGCGTGCTTGCAAACGGAGAAGAGCAGACCGCCTGCGTGAAGCGGCACATGGACGAGCTTTCCCGAAAGCTCGACACGAATGAGGAGATGATCTGCGCGATCATGAAGGGCGAAAAGAAAACACAGCCGTCCGCACCGCAGAAGAACGAGAAGTCCGGCGTGCGCACGGCGGGCACGATTAGCATTGTGTTCTTGCTGACGCTCTTTGCCAAGCTTCTCGGCGTGGTGCGTGAGATGGTGCAGGCGAACATCTTCGGCACCGGTGTGGACGCGAACCTCTATACCGCGTCCTACAACTCCACGCTCTACCTTTTCACGACTGTCTGCTACGCGCTGTGCATCGCGGCGGTGCCGATCCTCACCAAGGAATTTGCTGCCGACCGCCGGCGCGGCGAGCGCGCGGCGAACAACCTAATGACCGTGACGCTGCTCGGTGCGCTGGTCGTGGTCGCGCTCTGGCAGATCCTGGCCTCCACGCCGCTCGTCGGTATGCTTTGGGACACCGACGCATCGGAGCTTCCGCGGCTGGTGAGCTACATCCGCATCATGACCTGCGCTCTGCCGGTCGTGGCGGCGGCGTATCTGAACGTCGCCGTCTTTCAGGCGACCGACCACTACGAGCTGCAGGGCAGCATGAGCATCCCCTATAACGCCTTCCTCGCCGTGTTCCTGCTGACACTCGGTGCAAGGTGGGGCATTCTGGGCGTCGTCATCGCGAGCTCCTGCGCGTGGCTCCTCCAGCTCGGCATGAGCATCCCCTATGCAAAGAAGGAACATTATGTCTACCAACCAGTGCTCGACCGCGGGGCGGACTACGTCGGCACCTATTTCAAAACGGCGCTCGTCACCGTCCTCACGACCTCGGTGTTCCTCTTCTGCTACCTCATCGACACCTCGACCGCCGCTTCGTTCAACGACAGCGCGGTGAGCGCCTTCTACTATGCCGACAAGCTCTTTACCCCGCTCACGACGAGCGTGCTCTACAGCATCAGCGCGGTCATGTTCCCGCGCTTCAACCGCGAGTTCACCCGTGAGGACGCGAAGGGCTACCTTGGCTATATCTGGAACGTGACGGAGAACACGCTGCTCTTTATCTTCCCCGTCTGCGCGATGATGTGTGCCTTCGGCACCGACATCATCCGCGTGCTCTTCGAGGGCGGCAGCTTCACCGCTGCGTCCACGGAGATGACGGGCAGCATCTTCGCCCGCTACGCCCTCGGCATGAGCGCGTTCGCCGTGCTCGACCTTTTGAATAAGGCGTACTACGCGATGAAGAAAACGCTCGTGCCGCTGCTCATCAACCTCGGCGTGCTGGCGCTGAACCTTGCGCTCAACCGCGTGTTCCGCACCGATACCGGCGTGGCGGCGGCGACCTCCATCGCGCTGACGATTGGCGCGTTGGCGATGATCGCCCAGCTCTTCCGCGGCACGGGCATCGTCCGTCTCATGCCGCTTCTGAAGGGCCTTGCCGCCACGGCGGCGATGTCGCTTGTGCTCTACGGCGGGCACGCGCTGCTCGTCACGGCGGACGAGAGCAAGCTGATGCTGGTCGTCAAGTGCGGCCTGACCGGCGTGGCAGGCTGCGCGGTCTATCTCGGTGTGAGCCTGCTGCTGCGCCAGACAATCATGGCGGAGACGATCCGCAAATTCAAAAAGTGATCGGAAATTCCGATAAACAGCAACGGAAAAAACGATGGAGAAAGGATGGCCGATCGGATGAAGAAGCTTTTGCGTTTTTCCCTCGCATGTATCCTCTGCATGGCGCTGTCTGTTCCCGTGTTCGCGGCTCCCATCAAGGTGACCGGATACGACGGCGGTGAGATCTCCGTGAGCGATGCGAGCTCCGAAGAAACGGTGACCTGCGATAGCTGCGGAGGAATCCACAAGGTCACGCTCTGCCGCGTCGCCGTGGGTGCTGCCGTCACCGCGCACTGTGACGGCGCCGACGGAAATTACGCAGAGGTCTACCGTGCCGTCCGCGATGGCAGCACCGTATCCGTCGGCGACTTTCTCGGCACGATCAACTTTGACCAGAACGGTCTGACGGTTACCTACACCGCAGCGGACCCCGGCCTTTACGCAGTCATGTTCTTTCATGCGGACGGGTCATACTGGGGAGATATTATCCTTGAAGCAGAGGGGGAAGCCGTTCCCGCCGCCGGCACTTACACGGTGAAGAAGGGCGACACCTACGGCACGGTCGCGCTGAATAATTACGGCGCCTATGGCGTGTGGTGCGAGCTTTACAAGGCCAACAAGGGTGCGAAGCTGACGGAGGGCGTGACGCTCGTTCTGCCCGAAACGCTGGGCAAGACTGCCCGCATCAGCGCTCCCGCCGCCGCTGACGGCGAAACGCTCTACACGGTCAAGTCCGGCGATACGCTGGGCGCTGTCGCCAAGGCGGCCTACGGCGATGCGATGAAGTATAAGATCATCTTCGAGCGCAACGCCGACCGCCTTGTGAACGCCGATACCATTTACGAGGGACAGGTCATCGTCCTGCCCGCCAAGTAAGCACAACAAGAAACAAGAAAAGTAAGTAAAGCTCTCCCGTCCGCTGAAATGGACGGGAGAGCTTTTTTGCTGTCGAGCTTTCTTATCTTAACAGCGTTGCGCAGTAAGCGCCGGGCATTTTTTATAAGCCGTTTGCAGCTTCCTTTGATCACGGACTGCAAAGCGTTGTCCACGTCGCCAACGGGCAGGAGCACCCGCCTCATTTCTTCGTTTCCTCCTCATGGATGAACATGATGAGAAAGCTGACCGCCAGCAGCGCGCAGGACACCCAGATGCCGCGTTCGGCAAAGGCCCTCGTCAGCAGTGCGCCGAGGCCCGCGCCCACGGCAAAAAGTCCGATCACGCCGAAATAAGTCAGCGCCTTGTGCAGCACCTCGCGGTCGCGCGTGTGGAAGTAAACGCACAGCGCCTCCGTGCCGCTGCGCATGTTGCCGATGCACATCGTGCTCGCGTAAGCGTGGCCGCGCACCTTGCGGAAGGTCTGCACCTGCATGGCGCAGACGAACGAAACGAGCGCGTTGGCTGCCGTGTTGCCCTCCTGCGGCAGAAAGCCGACGAGGAACAGCAGCACGATCTCCGCCAAAAGAATGAGCTGCCGCCAGTGTACCTTCTCCATGTGCTTGAAACGGTGGTGAATGCACTCGGCCGCGAAAATACCGAGCATGAACGAGAGCACCGGCACAAGATAGCGCCGGCTGTGCGCCCAGTCGCTGTCGAAGAGATAGGCGCTGAAGAGCACGATGTTGCCCGTCTGCGCGTTGCAAAGCCACTCCAGCGGGGCCTGCACCAGACGACACAAACTCTAAAACCGGACGACGGAGTACCAACCGGAACGTGGAACGTGCTCTTTATGAGCCATGCTGCAGGATTTTGCTGAAAAAGCGGAACAGCCGGGTTAGGTAAGAGTGGAATTGCTTTGCTGCCGCAACAGACGTTTGCGCGAAAGACCTAACCTTTGGTTAATGGTTTTCTGCTTCTATCCACTGTACAATAAAAATATGGTAGATTTTTTATCCCACGATACGCTGAAAAAGGAGAATGCACGCATGAACCGGAGATACCTGTCAGCCGTCGAACCGCTGCCGGACCATATTTTGCAGGTCGATTTTGTATCCGGCAGCCGCCTGCTTCTGGACATGAAGCCGTATCTCGACAAGACCCGCTTCCGCTCCCTTTCCGACCCGCTGGTATGGAGCAGCGCCGTGACCAACGGCATCTTCGTCCACTTCGGAAACGTGGAGCTGAGCCACGACGAGCTGCTTTCCATGGCGGAGCAGGAGCATTGAAGCAAACGATCCGGATCAGAAAAGGAGAGAAAAACGATGAAAAATTGGAAGAAATACCTGTCCCTTATGCTGGCGCTGGCGCTGTGCCTGTGCCTAACCGCCTGCGGCGGCAGCGGCGAGGACTACGGCGACAACGACGGCGAGGACTACAGCAGCGATGAGGTCAGCGCACCGGGAACCTTTGAGGGAATGGTCAAGGACTCCGAGCTGACGACGAACTATGCCATGTACTGGGGCGCCTGGATTGACGCGGACAATAACAGCGAGCTGCTCGTGGCAATGGCCGACAGCGGCGACGAGGTCCGCTTTGAGTTGTATCAAGACGGGAGTTTGGAGGCAAGCGGCTTTGTCCAGTTCTCGCAGGAGTACAGCGGCGATTATTTCTACAATGAGTTCGACGGCTGGGCGCACCACTGCTGGTTGGCCGACGACGGCACGCTGCAGATCGAAGGCTTCGGCGGCTTTGAGAAGGACACCTCCGCCGATGACATCGGCGCATCGGACGAGGGCGATGCCGACGATGTTTCCGCGCTGGCGGGTATGTGGTATATGGACGGCGATGTGAATGCCGCAAGCTGGATCGAGCTCGACGGCTCCGGCATCTGGACGCTGTACGAGCGCTCGGCCGAGGGCGATTGGAGCGAGGTCGATTACGGTACGCTCCACGCGAACGGAGACAGCCAATACGAGGCGATATCCGACGCGTATGAGGGCGTGAGCTACGACGCCTATCTGGCGGATGATAACGCGATGTACTGGGGCGGCGAGAACGACTATTACCAGAGAACCTAAGCAGCGGGGAGGGAAGCGGCGATGAAGACGCGGAAAAAATACTGGTCCCTTCTGCTGACGCTGCTCCTCTGCCTGAGCCTAACCGCCTGCGGCGGTCCGGAGGACGACCTGGCATCACCGGAGGAGACCGCGAAGGGAAACACGCTGGTGACCGATATGACCTTCCTTGACGGAATGTGGAGCGTCGACGGCCTTTCCGTGCTCTATTTCGACAGCGAGAACGGCTGGTACATCTACCATTCCGCTTACGGCCCCACCGGATACGGCGAATTTACCGACGAGACCGGCAGGCCCATGATCAATTACGCCGGCTTCCTGTACGACTTCTATCTGCGCGAGGACGGCGTGCTGCTGCCGAACCAGAACGGCAGCGGCGGCAGCGATACGCCGAGCATCGACCACCATACCTTCCGCCGCGACGATGCGGCGGAGCTCACGGTGTGGACGCTGGAGGATATGGACGGGAACTGGCAGAACGCGGCGGGCGAGACCATCGTGATCGACGCCGCAGCAGGCGAATATACCGCCCAAGCGCCGCGCTATTCCGCGGAGGGCACCGCCGGGGACGAGTGGCAGGGCATGGGGCC
>DJRC01000076.1 GCA_002437735.1 Oscillospiraceae bacterium UBA6370
TCGGCGGAAAACGGCACGAGCACATCGTCCGGCCCGAGGTCAAGCGTCTCGCGGATGAGCGCGAGGTTCGGCTCGATCTCGCTCCTTTTGAGCTTGTCGAGCTTGTTCGCCACGACCACCATTGGGCAGCCGCTTCCCCGGAACCACTCGCGCATCGTCACGTCGTCCGCTGTCGGCTTGTGGCGGGCATCGACGATCAGCACGCCGAGGTCAATAAGCCCCGCGCTCCGGAAGTAGTTCTCCATCAGGCGGCCCCAGCGGTCGCGCTCGGCCTTGGAGACCTTCGCGTAGCCGTAGCCGGGCAGATCGACGAGGTAGAGCCTGCCGTCGATCTTGAAGTAGTTGATCTGCGTCGTTTTGCCGGGACTCGCGCCGACGCGGGCAAAATTTTTGCGGTTCACCACGCGGTTGATGACGCTCGATTTGCCGACGTTCGAGCGTCCCGCGAACGCGACCTGCGGCAGTCCGTCATGGACGAACTGCGCGGGCACGGTCGCGCTCAGGATAAATTCCGCCTTGTTGAAGTTGATCGCCATAAGGGGTCACTCCGCTTCTGTTGATTTTCAGACCCGCAGCGCGGGCAGCTTGCCGCCCTCCGCAGCGCCCGGCAGCACGGTGTCGAGCCGCGCGGCGGGAGCCGCCTCGGGATAGACCAGCGCTTCGGCGAACACGGCGTCCACCGTCTCCACCGGCACAAAGCGCAGCTTTGCGCGCACGTTCGGGTCGATCTCGTCGAGGTCCTTTTCGTTCTCCTTCGGAAGAATAACGGTGCGGATGCCAGCGCGCAGCGCGCCCATGGTCTTCTCCCGCAGCCCGCCGATGGGCATGACGCGCCCGCGCAGCGTGACCTCGCCGGTCATGGCAACATCGTGGCGCACCGCGCGGTCCGTCAGCGCCGAGAGCAGCGCCGTCGTGATGGCAATGCCCGCGCTCGGCCCGTCCTTGGGGACCGCCCCCTCGGGGAAGTGGATGTGAATATCCTTCGTCTTATAGAAGTCCGTCGGAATGCCCAGCTCCGCCGTACGCTGGCGCAGGCAGGACATAGCGGCCTTGCAGCTCTCCTGCATGACCTCGCCGAGGTTGCCGGTCAGCTCCAGCTTGCCGCTGCCGTCCATCACGCCGACCTCGACCGGAAGGATCTCGCCGCCGACCTGCGTCCACGCAAGGCCGTTGACCACGCCGACCAGATCGGTCTTCGCCGCCTCGTCGCGCGTATAGCGCGGTGTGCCGAGATAGCCTTCCACATTCTCTGCCGTAATGGAAATGCGCTTTACATCCGTTGTGGCAAAAGCCATTGCCGCCTTGCGGCAAAGTCTGCCGAGCTCACGCTCCAGACTGCGCACACCGCTCTCGCGCGTGTAGCGCGCGATGACCGTCCGCAGCGCCCCTTCGTCCACGCGCAGCGCGGCGGGCGCGATGCCGTTCGCCTTCTTCTGCTTGGGCAGCAGATAGTCCACGGCGATATGTAGCTTCTCCTCGTCCGTGTAGCTGGGAAGCTCGATGACCTCCATGCGGTCAAGCAGCGGGCGGGGAATGGTCTCGGTCGTGTTGGCGGTCATGAGGAACATAACGCGGCTGAGGTCGACCGGATTTTCAAGATAGTGGTCGCGGAAGGCGCTGTTCTGCTCGCTGTCGAGCACCTCGAGCAGCGCCGATGCGGGATCGCCGCGCTGGTCGCTCGCGAGCTTGTCCACCTCGTCGAGCACGAGCAGCGGATTCATCGAGCCGCTGCGGGAGATGGCCTCGATGATGCGGCCGGGCATCGCGCCGATGTAGGTCTTGCGGTGACCGCGGATGTCCGCCTCGTCCCGCACGCCGCCGAGCGACAGCCGCGCGACCTTGCGGTTCATCGCCTTGGCGATGCTCAGCGCGATGGACGTCTTGCCCACGCCCGGCGGGCCGACAAGGCAGATGATCTGCCCCTTGGCGTCGGGATTGAGCCTGCGCACGGCAATGAACTCCAAAATACGCTCCTTGACCTTCTCCAGGCCGTAGTGGTCGCGGTCAAGGCGGCGGCGCGCCGTTTCCACGCTCACGCGCTCCTTTGTCTCCACGCCCCACGGCATATCGAGCACGGTGTCGAGATAGTTGCGCAGCACGCTGGCCTCCGCGCTGCCGAACGGCTGACGCGACAGGCGGTCCACGTCCTTGAGGAGCTTCTTCTCCGTTTCCTCCGGCAGATGGCAGTCAAGGATCTTTGTGCGGTATTCGTCGAACTCCGCGTCGCTGTCTCCCTCGCCCAGCTCGTTCTGCAGCACCTTGACCTGCTCGCGCAGGATCATGTCCTTTTGGATCTGGCCGACGCGCTCGCGCACCTTGCTTTCAATGTCCTGCTCCATCGCAATGACACTGATCTCGCGCTTGAGGATCTCGTTCACACGGCGCAGACGCATCAGTGGGCGCAGTTCCTCAAGCACGGACTGCTTATCCTGATAGCGCAGATTGCTGTTCTGCGCAATGAAATCAGCGAGGAAGCCCGGGTCGGTCGCGTCCATGACCGTGGTGAAAATGCTCTCGGGCTGCTTGGGCA
>DJRC01000062.1:0-6203 GCA_002437735.1 Oscillospiraceae bacterium UBA6370
CGGAGGACATGGCGGCTATGGAAGAACAGAACGGCGGAGAAGTGACCGTAGAGCCGACGGAGAACGCCAAGACGCTTGTGGCGTTTCTGCGTTACGGAGTGGAGCAGGCGCGGACGCGGGGCGAGCTTTGCCGTCTGACCGGTTGGGCTGACCGCGTTGTGCGGCAGGCCGTCGAGGACGCGCGGAAAGCCGCGGGCGACGACGGACCGTTCATCGTGACCGCCGTGGGCGGCAGGGGCTATTACCTCACCGACGATCCGGACGAGATCGACCGGCATTACCGCGGCGAATACGCCCGCGCTATGTCTATCCTTGTGAGCACCAAGGGCGAGCGCCGCTATCTGAAAAAGCGAGGCCGCCTATGACCTACCTGTGCAGCTGCTGCGGCGCGATCATTTACGAGCCGCGGGCGGTAACGAGCTGCGAAAACCTTGACGGCGAGAACGGCGTCGAGTGGCGGACAGACCTTTTCTGCCCCGAGTGCGGGGCAGAGGAAATCTATTTTGAAGAATGGGAGGAGACCGAAGATGATAACGAAGATACCGATTGACGGCATGAGCCGTGAGGAATGGCTCGCGGAGCGCCGAAAGAGCCTCGGCGGGAGCGACATGGGCGCTGTGCTGGGGCTGAACAAATACCGCTCCCCGTATGCGGTATGGGCGGAGAAAACGGGGCTGATCGGCGAGACGCCCGACAACGAAGCCATGCGGCAGGGCCGCGATCTGGAAGAGTATGTCGCGTGCCGCTTCGAGGAGGCAAGCGATAAGGTCGTCCGGCGTGTGAATTACATTCTGCGCAACGACGACGCGCCGCATCTCCACGCGAACATCGACCGCCGCATTCTCAAAGAGAGCGCCGGTCTGGAGTGCAAAACCGCCTCGGCGTTGAGCATGAAGAGCTACGTCGGCGGCGAGTTCCCTGAAAGCTACTATGCGCAATGCGTGACCTACCTCGCCGTGACCGGTTGGAAGCGCTGGTATCTGGCGGCGCTGGTGCTGAACAAGGCGTTCTTTATCTATCAGGTCACGATTGTGCCGGACGACGAATGCCCCGCGTGGTGCGAGAGCAGCATCTATGTCTCGCCGGATGAGATCGCAGCGCTCAAACGCTGCGCGGCGGACTTCTGGACGGATCATGTCGAGACCGGAGAGCCGCCCGCTCTGGACGGCGCAGAGGGCACCACGGAAATGCTGGAAACGATCTATGCCGGAGGCGGCGGCTGCGTGGAGCTGTTCGGCAGAGAGACCGCGCTCGCGCAGTATTTCGAGCTGACCGACGAAAAGAAAGAGCTGGAAACGCGCATTGAGACCATCAAGCAGACCATCATGCAGGACATGGGCGACGCGGAACGCGCCGAGTGCGGGCGCTATTCCGTTTCATGGGCGGCGCAGAGCCGCTCCACCTTTGACGCAAAGGCATTCGCAAAAGACTATCCCGACGCAGACCTCGGCAAGTATTACAAGCAAACCACATTCAGAAGATTTTCGATTAAGGAGGACAAAGCATCATGAAAGAGGGACTTATCCAGAACGCGCAGACCACGCAGGCCGTGAAGAGCGGCAAGACGCCGACGATGCAGGACTACATCAAGAAGATGGAGGGTGAGATCGCAAAGGCGCTGCCAAGCGTCATTACGCCGGAGCGCTTTACCCGCATCACACTCTCCGCGCTCAGCGCGAACAAGCAGCTTGCGCATACCACGCCGCAGAGCTTCCTCGGCGCGATGATGACCGCCGCGCAGCTCGGCATGGAGCCGAACACCCCGCTTGGGCAGGCGTACCTGATCCCCTACAAGAACCACGGCACGTTGGAGTGCCAGTTCCAGCTCGGCTATAAAGGCCTTATTGATCTGGCGTACCGCAGCGGAGAGGTCAACATCATTCAGGCGCAGGTGGTTTACGAGAACGACGAGTTTGAGTACTCCTTCGGTCTGGAACCGAAGCTCACCCACCGTCCTGCAAGCGGCGTGCGCGGAGAACCGCGCTTTGTCTACGCCATGTTCCGCACAAAGGACGGCGGCATGGGCTACGACGTGATGAGCGTGGAGGATATTCGCGCCCACGCGAAGAAGTTCAGCAAGGCGTACGCGAACGGCCCGTGGCAGACCAACTTCGAGGAAATGGCGAAGAAAACCGTTTTGAAGCGCGTACTGAAATACGCTCCGCTCAAGAGTGATTTCGTCCGCGCGGTAGCGGCAGACGAGACGGTCAAGACGAAGATCGACGCGGATATGTATTCCGTGCCGGACGAGACCGTGATCGAGGCGGAGGGCTACGAGGTAGACGAGAGCACCGGCGAAGTGATCGACAACGAACAGGCGGCGGAGCAGTAATGCTCCCCGCCGGAGGAGACAGCTATGATACCTTGGGTACAAGTTTACAGCAATCTGCCCCAGCACCCTAAAACCTCACGGCTCGCGGAGGAGCTGAAGCTCACGAGCGCAGCCATTGATCCGAACGTGATAGCCGTGGGCCTCCTCGTCAGCCTCTGGACATGGGCGATCCAGAACGCTTACAGCGGCGATCTGAGCGAGTGCAGCGCCCGCACGATTGCCAATGCCTGCCAGTGGCGCAAGAAGCCGGAAATGCTGGTGGAGGCGCTGAAAAAGGCGGGCTGGCTGGACGGGGACATGAAGCTGCACGATTGGGACGATTATTCAGTGATGTACCAAGAGTTGCAGGAGGACAGCAAGAGCAAGCAGCGAGAACGTCAGCGTAGATACCGCGAGCGGAAGAAGAACGGCGAAGCGCCCGCGTCACCATGTGACGATTGTGACGGCGAACAAACGTGACAGCGTTACGTTACAGTGACGTCACCATGTGACGATTGTGACGCTATACCTAACCTAACCATACCTAACAGTACATAAACGATACTGCCTACTTCTAACGATGGCGATGGAAATAGATATACTCTCTGCTCCTATCGAGCGCGCTATCGTTAGATCTCTGGTAGACGAACAGGAGGCGAACTGCATGACGAAAACCGAAACGGCGAAGCTGTTCACACTGCTCGGGCAGTTCTACCCGAACAAGGTGCCGACGGCAGAGCTTCGCTTTGCGTGGGAGCTTGCGGTGGAGCCGTATGCCTACGAGGACGTGAGAGCCGCCGCAATCGCCTACGCAAGAGAAAATAAATATTTCCCCGATGTGGCCGATATTACCGGAGGGCTTGCGCCTGTCCGGAATGACGGCGAAGAACCGGAGCGCGGCGTGCGCGACTGGATGCGGAAATACATTCCGCCGGAGAACCCTGACAGCGTTTCCCGCTATGCGAGGCAGCACGGCATGACATGGCCGCAGGCTGCGGCGGCGCTCAGAGGGGCGTAGGTGGTGACATGAGCGGCTATCGCGGCGGCTGCCTCGCCTGCCCGTTCTACTCGCGGGACTACAGAGACTATCTCAACTGCGAGGGCGGGCAGCTCAAAATGCCGAAAGAGGCGCTTGACGACTACATGGCGCGGTACTGCGCCAACTCCACCGCATGGCGCAGCTGCACCATTGCCCGCGCCCTGCTGCTGAACTACGAAAGGAAAGAACGACATGACAAACAAGCAAAAGATCGCCGAGCTTGAAAAGAAGCTGCGGCGCTACGAGAAAAAGATCGCGGATATGCAGAAGATCAACGCGAAGCTCGCCGCGGAGGTGGCAGAAATCCGCCGTGCGGACAGGATGCGGGCCGAGATGATACGGGCCATTCAAATCCGGCTGGCATTAACCTTTGGGAAAGACGTGCTCGATCCGGACGACGGCGTGAAGATCGCCAAAGAGTTGACCATCCTCCCGATCAACCCGAGGGAACTTCTCGACAAGTATCGCATCGTGGGACGCATCGACAACCAGACCAGCAACTACGTCATTCGCGTCGATCAGATCGACGATCCGCTCGACAGCATGAGCGATGAAGAACGAGCGGCGCTCGCAAAGGAGGCCGACAATGGCTCTGACGGCGGCTGACGTGGCGAGAATGTCGCCTGCGGCGCAGAAGCAGATCGCCGCAAAGCTCGTCGGCGAGGCGCAGCGCAAGGAGCGGAAATACCACAACGAGCCGACGGTCTCGCACGGGATCACGTTCGACAGCAAGAAAGAGGCAAGGCGCTACGAGGAGCTTTTGCTGATGCTCAAGGCCGGAACGATCCGCAGGCTCAAATTGCAGGTCGATTTCACCTTGCAAGAGGCATACACGACGCCGGAGGGCGAGAGGGTACACGCGATACGCTATCGCGCAGACTTCGCGTATGAGCGCCCTACAAGGCCGGACGCGGCGGGCGTGGTTTACTGGATTCCGGTCGTCGAGGACGTCAAGAGCAAGGCGACGGCGACGGACAAGTACCGCATGAAGAAAAAGCTGATGCTGGAGAAATTCAACATCACGGTCAAGGAGGTCTGACATGGAAAGACCGATTGAGGTCTGCCGCCCCTGCGAGGAAGCGGAGAGGGCATTACAAGAAAGGAGGACTGACAATGCCTGAATACATTGAGCGCGAAGCGCTGCTTGCACATATCAAGGATTTGCCTACATGGTGGGCAGATGAAGGCGGATACTATGGCGGCCCTCAGAAACTGCCAGATGGTTTGTTTGAGCCGGAAGATATTATAGCAAGCATTGAAAATGCGCCCGCCGCCGATGTTGTGCCGGTGGTGCATGGGCGGTGGGGCGACAATGGCATACCGGGGTCTATACTTTGCGGATGCTCCGTGTGCGGCTTCACTTGCGGGGCAAGCAGCTTTTTCTACTGCCCCAACTGCGGGGCGAAGATGGACGGTGAACCATGTACGCCATCGAAGTGATCCGCGTTCGCCGCGACAAGCGCTATGCGATTCGCCGTGTGTGCGGCGCATACGCCGTGCCGGTCGAGGCCGTCGGCAAGAGCTACGCCACCGAGACCGAAGCGCGGAGAGCTGCGCAGGACATGGGCGTGAGCATTGAAGCCGTTGGCGACCTGTACCAGATATGCCGCCGAGGGAAGTGAAGCCCTCGGCGGCTCCTTCCTGCCCGAACGAGGGAGAGGGGGAAAGGGGGACTATAGGGGGATAAGGGGGAGAGGGTGCGTATTCCCGTGATGTGTGTATATAGCAGAGAGAGTATATCGCGTGCGCGCGCAAAAGACGGCAGGGGCTTGCGAGGAAAGAAAACGCCTGCGCCCGTGGTGAAAGCTGCGGAATGGCATGGTACGCTGTAGGATACAGAACGATGATTTGAAAGGCGGTGGCGGCATGGGATACGGCGGCAGACCCCCGAAGTATAAGACGGCGGAAGATATGCAGGCCGCCATCGATGCCTATTTCGAGAGCTGCAAGGGCGAGCCTATTATCGGCGACGACGGGCAGCCCATCATGGACAAATACGGGAACGTTATCCTGATCCGCGCCAAGCCGCCGACCATCACGGGACTTGCGCTCGCGCTGGGCTTTACGACGCGCCACGCCCTGCTCAACTATCAGGGGAAGCGGGAGTTTATGCACACGATAACGCGCGCAAAGAGCCGCATTGAGGAATACGCCGAGGGGCGGCTGTTCGACCGCGACGGCCAGAGGGGCGCGGAATTCTCCCTCCGCTGCAACTTCCGGTGGTCGGCTGAGGAGAAGAAGCAGGGCGGCGAGGACACGGGTGGGACCGGCATTGTGGAGCTGCCCGCGGCTATGCCAACGCCTCCCCCGCCGGAGGACGACGAGAGCGAGGAGGTGGTGCAATGAGCAGCAACGTGATTTGGTCGCCGCAGGAGCGGCAGGCGCTTTTCATGAGCCGTTTTGAGGACGAAGCCCTATACGGCGGTGCTGCCGGTTAGAGGGCGGCGGAAAGAGTGACGCGCTTGTGATCGAGGCGCTGCGGCAGGTCGATGTCCCGCACTATAAGGGCCTGATCCTGCGAAAGACCTTTCCCCAGCTCGCGGAGCTGATTGACAAGACGCTGAACTACTACCCGCGGCTATTTCCGCGCGCCCGCTACAACGGGAGCAATCACACATGGACGTTCCCAAGCGGCGCGAAGATCATTTTCGGCTCGATGCAGTACAGCAAGGACAAGGTCAAGTATCAGGGGCAGGCGTATGACTTCATCGCTTTTGACGAGCTGACGCATTTCACGTTCGACGAGTATACCTACCTGTTTTCCCGCAACCGACCGAACGGGCCGAATACGCGCGTCTATACGCGCTCCACGGCAAACCCGGGCGGCGTGGGGCATGGATGGGTCAAGGAGCG
>DJRC01000062.1:6240-12532 GCA_002437735.1 Oscillospiraceae bacterium UBA6370
ACCGCGGCCCCGCCGATGCAGACGGTATGGGAGCGCGTGACGATACGATACCCGGACGGGCACGCAGAAAAGCGGTGGAAGAGCCGCGTATTCGTGCCGTCCACGGTGTTTGACAACAAAATCCTGCTTGCAAACGACGATAACTACCTTGCCCGCCTCGCCTCCATGCCGGAGGCAGAGCGGCAAGCCCTGCTGTACGGCAACTGGGACAGCTTCTCCGGGCAGGTGTTCCGCGAGTGGGTAAATGACCGCGAGCACTACGCCGACCGCATCAAGACGCACGTCGTCTCTCCGTTCCTGATCCCGAAAGACTGGACGATCTGGTGCGGAATGGACTGGGGCTATTCCCGTCCGTTCTCCATCGGCTGGTACGCGGTCGACCATGACCGGCGGCTCTACCGCATCCGCGAGTATTACGGCTGCACCGGCACGCCGAACGAGGGCGTGAAGATGGAGCCGACCGCCGTGGCGCAGACCATGCGGCGCATCGAGGCAGAGGACCCGAACCTCAAGGGGCGCACGATACACCGCGTGGGAGACCCGGCGATCTGGGGAACACAGGGGACGGAGAGCATCGGCTCCCTGTTCGAGCGCGAGCGCGTTTACTTCGAGAAAGGCGACAACGCACGCCTCGACGGCAAGATGCAGGTGCATCACCGCCTTGCGTTCGACGAGCGCGGCGTCCCGATGCTCTATGTCTTTTCGACCTGCAAGCACTTCATCCGCACCGTACCGAGCCTTGTCTACGACGAGCGCGACGTGGAGGACGTGAACACGGAGCAGGAGGATCACATCTACGACGAGCTGCGCTATGTCTGCATGGAGAATCCCATCGCCCCGCGCATCCGAAAGCCGCAGGAGGCGAAGCCATACGACCCACTCTCGACCGGCGAAACCACATACGACCGCTACGACTGGTATCGTAAACACTAACACACAGGAGGAAAAGACCATGAAGATCACCCCCGATGCACAGCGCACGGAGTACGGCCTGCCGCCGGAGTCTCCGGCGCAGGCTGAGGCTGCCGGAATCTACGCGCTTTTGCAGAGCAAGGGCAGCTCTCCGACCGTGGGCGCGCTGCGCGACAGCACCACGGAGGCCATGACGCCGACCGCCGCCATCGGGCAGCAGGAGCTTTCCGAGGCGATGGAGGCGCTGCAAAAGTACAAGGGCGGCAAATCCAACTACGAAAGCCGCATCAAGAGCAATGAAAAGTGGTGGCGTCTGCGCCACTGGGACGAGCTGCGCAGCAAGCAGCCGCACGCAGGCGAAAGCCCGGAGCCTGCGAGCGCCTGGCTGTTCAACTCCATTCTCAACAAGCACGCCGACGCGATGGACAACTACCCGGAGCCGGTGTGCCTGCCGCGCGAGCCGAGTGACGAGGAGAGCGCAAAGACCCTCTCGGCGATCCTGCCTGTCATCATGGAGGATAACGAGTTTGAATCGACCTATAGCTACGAGTGGTGGGAAAAGCTCAAGCACGGCGCGGCGATCTACGGCGTCTTTTGGGACAGCGGCAAGGAAAACGGCCTCGGCGACATCTCCATTGACCGCATCGACCCGCTGAACATCTTTTGGGAGCCGGGCGTCGAGGATATTCAGGACAGCCGCAATCTGTTCATTCTATCGCTGGTGGACCGCGATCTGATCGAGGCGGACTATCCCGAGTACGCCGGCCAGCTCGGCGGCAAGAGTTTTGAGACCACGCGCTATGACTACGACGACACCGTAGACACGAGCGGCAAGGTCACGGTGATCGACTGGTATTATAAGCGCCGCACAAATGGGCGCACAGTGCTGCACTATGCGCGCTTCACTGACCCCGAGCACCTGTTGTACGCTTCCGAGAACGACGAGCAGTATGCGGAAAAGGGGTGGTACTGGGACGGCGAATACCCCGTTGTGGTCGATGCCCTGTTTCCTGAAAAAGGCTCGCCGATGGGCTTCGGCTACATCGACATTGCGCGCGACCCGCAGCTCTACATTGACAAGCTGTGGAGCAACATTCTGGAAACCTCGCTGATCAACACCAAGCGACGCTTCCTCGTGAGCGAAAGCGTCAACGTCAACGAGGACGAGCTGCGCGACGTCAATTCCCCGTTCATCCATGTAGGCGGGCAGGTGAGCGACGAGCGCATCCGCGAGCTGACCATGCGCCCGCTGGACAGCGTGTATGCCAACATCGTTTCGATGAAGATCGACGAGCTGAAAGAGACGAGCGCGAACCGCGATGTGTCCAACGGCGGCGTGAGCGGCGGTGTGACGGCTGCGGCGGCGGTGGCCGCCTTGCAGGAGGCGGGCAACAAGGCGAGCCGCGACATGATCGCCGCGGGCTACCGGGCAGACACGCGCATTGTCCGCTTCTGCATTTCCCGTATGCGCCAGTTCTACGACACGGAGCGCAGCTTCCGCATCACGAACGAAATGCCATACGAATACGCCTCCGTAGGACCGCAGCAGCTTGCCGATCAGGTGACCGGACAGGACAGCGAGGGGAACGACCTGTTCCGCCGCCCGATCTTCGATATCAAGATCAAGGCGCAGAAAAAGAACCCGTTTTCCCGCGCCGAGCAGAACGAGCGGGCAAAGGAACTGTACCAAATGGGCTTTTTCTCCCCGGAGCGCGCGCAGGAGAGCAGCATCGCGCTGGACATGATGGACTTTGAGGGCATTGACAAGATACGCTCTCAGGTCAACGAGGGCGGTACGCTCTACAACATCGTGCAGCAGCAGGGCGCGGAGCTGCAAAAGGCTCTGGCGATCATTCAGGCGCTCACCGGCAAGGATATGGGCGTCACAAATACGCAGGGAGGCGCGTCTATGGCGCAGGGCGGCGGAGCGTCCGCGAGCGGAGGTAGCGGCCTTGCAAGAGCCGAGGCGGACGCGCAGGCGCAGCAGACGCCGTATATGCAGCGGCTCGCGGAGAACAGCAAGCCGAATATGGCAGCGTCCTACAACGCGGCGAACCCGCAGTAACGGGAGGACGGCATGACAAGAGTTTACGCGGAGCAGGACGGATCGCGCTATATGCTGCTTGCCGAGGGCCACGCCGGGGCGACGGACGCCTGCAATTACATCACCGGTGTGATGTACGCCTTTGCCGGGTACGTTGCCAACGCCGAGCGGGATGGTCACTGCGAGGTCTATAGCCTTGAGATCGACGATAAGGAGCCGCGCTTCCTCGTGCATTGCAGCGGCGACGAGCGCGTGGAGGCGGCGTTTGAGGCGGCTTTGATCGGCTTGCAGCAGCTCGAACGGACGAGGCCGGAGAGCGTCGCGGTTGATCTCGCCGAAGAAAACTTGTAAAAAATCTTTCGTCCCGTGGTGAAACGGAGAAAACCCCGTGTTACGCTGAAAGCGCACAGGGGTATGTCTCCTCCGAATGAGTGTAGGGAGGCCGCAAGGCTTTCCGTGCAGGGGAGCGCTGATTCCGGCGCTCCCCTGTCCCTACGCCGAGGGCTTTCCTGTGCTGCTTACACGGGGAAAGGACCCGCGATACAAGGAGGACATGACCATGAAGCGCAACAAACTTTTGTACCCCATCACCCTCGGCCTGTTTGACGGCGGCGCTGCCGCTGGAGGAACGGGTGCGGGAGCTGCCGCCGGTGCGTCGGGCGGCGGTGACGCGGGCACAGCTACGGGCGATACCACAAATGCAGGCTCCGCTTCCACCCGGCGGGGCAAATCGGGCGAATACGCCAACGTCGTGTTCGGGAAAGCGCCTGCGGGCGAGGATTCCGGCACAGGCAGCGGCGGACAGCAGACGCAGCCTCACGCCGCCGGTGATGGCAACAGCAAGGGAGAGGACCTGAACAAGGAGTTCCGCGACCTCGTAAACGGGAAGTACAAGGACGCCTACGCCGCAGAAGTCCAGCGCATTATCAACCGCCGCTTCGGCGAGGATAAGGCCAAGGACACGCAGCTTGCCGCCCAGCAGCCGATCATTGACACGCTCATGCGCCGCTACGGCATCACCGACGGCGACGTTTCCAAGCTCTCTTCCGCCATTGACGGCGACGAGGCAATGAGCGACGTGCTGTTTGGCCGCGAGGCAGAGGCTCACGGCATGAGCGTGCCGCAGTACCGCGAATATGTGCGCATTCAGCAGGAAAATGAGAGCCTGCGCCGCGAGGAAGCGGCGAGGCGGCAGGAGCAGCGAGCGAATGAGCAGTTCAACGACTGGATCAGGCAAGCGACCGAGGTCGCATCCGTCTATCCTGAGTTTGACCTGCAAGCGGAATTGAAGAACAATCCGCGCTTCATTGCCATGCTGCGCTCCGGCGTTCCTGTCCGGCACGCATACGAGGTCTCGCATCTCGACGACATTCTTGCCGGGACGGCCCGAAATGCAAGCGCAGCCGCCGAAAAGCGCGTGACCGACAATATCCGCGCCAAGGGTATGCGCCCGACCGAGAACGGGACCATCTCCCAGCCCGGAAGCGTCCGCAAGGACGACCCGAGCAAATGGACCAAGGCCGACCGCGCCGAAGTCATGCGGCGCGTGGCGAGGGGAGAAAAAATCACGCTGTGACCGCCCTCTCCCTTTCGCCGACTACGAAAGGAGAATGAAAAACCATGAAGAAAATGCTTTCCAAGTTCTTTCTGCTGATGGTGCATATGTCGCTGTTCGATCAGCAGACCAACGTCACGTCCGACGCCGGTATGAGCGTCGAAATGAAGACGTTCTATTGCGACACCCTCATTGACAACGCCGAACCCGAGCTTGTTCACGACCGCTGGGCGCAGAAGCGCGACATTCCCAAGGGTAAGGGCAAGGAGATCGAGTTCCGCAAGTATGATCCGCTGCCCAAGGCGCTCGTACCGCTCACCGAAGGCGTGACGCCCAAGGGCAAGAAGCTCAACGTGACCGCGTTCAAGGCGACCGTGGAGCAGTACGGCGACTTCATCGAGTATTCCGACATCCTTGAGCTGACGACCATCGACAACAACCTTGTCGAGGCCACCAAGTTGCTCGGCTCTCAGGCGGGCCGCACGCTCGACACCATCACCCGTGAAGTGCTCAACGGCGGAACGAACGTGCAGTACGGCGAGGGCGCGGTCTCCGGCCGTCACCTGCTTGTCGGCGGCGAGACCTCCGGCAATATGTACTTCACCGTGCGTGCGGTGCGCAAGGCCGCCCGCTTCCTCAAGACCATGAACGCGCCGCGCAAGGACGGTTCCTACTGGGCGATCATTCACCCCGACTGCTCCTTTGACATTCAGGATGATCCCGACTGGAAGCGTCCGCACGAGTACAAGGACACCGCGAACATCTATGACGACGAGATCGGCAAGATCGCAGGCGTCCGCTTCGTGGAGACCACGGAAGCGAAGATTTTCCACGCCGAGAATCTGACCGCCGCGGCGCGCGACCTGACCGTGAAGAGCTATTCCGCCAAGGTCGTGACCGTCACCGAGGCGATTAGTGCCGACGAGGCCGCAGCCCTTGCGGGCCGTCTGGTCATCATCGAGGGCCAGCTCTGTGAGATCGAGAGCGCGACCTCTGCTGCCGCAGGCTCCGCGACCATCACGCTCAAGGAAGCGCCCTCCACCGCCCCCGCTGCGACCAACAAGGTCTACCCGGGCGAAGCCGGTGCCAAGGGCCGCGACGTGTATTCCACCGTCATTCTCGGCGCGGATGCCTACGGCACGACCGAGCTGACCGGCGGCGGCCTCCAGCACATTGTTAAGCCGCTCGGCTCTGCCGGCAGCGCTGACCCGCTCGACCAGCGCGGCACGGTGGGCTGGAAAGCCACCAAGGTGGCCGAGCGCCTTGTCGAGGCGTACATGATCCGCGTGGAGACCGCTTCCACGTTCAACGACGCGCCCATCAACTGAGCAGAGGAGGGGCGGTATCGCCCCTCCTAATAACGATCCGAAAAGGAGGACCAACCCATGAGCAAGGAAACCAAGACCACAGCGCCCGCGCCCGAGGCTATGACGGCGGAAGAGATCGCCGCAAAGGCGCAGGCCGAAGCGGAAGCCATCCGCGCCGCCGCGCTGACTGAGGCGAACGACATTCGCCAGCAGGCCGAGGAGGAAGCCGCGGAAATCCGCAAGGATGCCGAGGCCGCCGCTAAGGAGGCCGCTCCCGTTCCCGCCCCTGCCGTGCCGAAGCGCGACGAGGGTGAGGAATACGTCTATGTGGAGCTTTTCAAGGACAACGGGCGCTACAAGGACGATGTTCTCGTATGCGTCAACGGCGAGAGCTGCCAGATCAAGCGCGGCGTGCGCGTGCGCATCAAACGAAAATTCCTGTGGGCCATTCAGAACCAGATGCGGCAGGACGCC
>DJRC01000062.1:12560-16151 GCA_002437735.1 Oscillospiraceae bacterium UBA6370
GGCAGGACGCCAACACCGCCAACATGATTCAGGAGATGCACGAGGCGTTTGACGACGCCGCGCGCGCCAATGGCGTGAAGCCGTGACCCTCCCGCTGCACGAAACTGAATAGACCGCGAAAACACAAAGCAGTTACGACACGGCGTAGCAGACGGGAAACCTCCTCTTCTGCTGCGCCGTGTTCTCACAAGGAGAACAGTATGGAACAGAGAATTATCAAGCTCTCCGTGAAGAATGAGTACATTCTCGGGGAGGGCGTCGTGATCGGCGCGGCAGGCTCGCACGACGAAGTTCTGCTTGAGCTGGACTTCCGGGCCTCTCCCGTGTGGCACGGCACGACGAAAAAGGCCGTGTTCTATGACGCGCTCGGCACTAACCCGACAACCATCCTGCTGACGACCGACAAGCTCGTATCCGGTGAAACGGAGGTTTACCGCGTGAGCGTCCCCGCCGAGGCCAAGGGACAGGCGGGCAAATGCTTCCTCACCATTGAGGGCATTATCACGAGCGGCGAGACTGAGAGAGTGCGCGTGGTGACGGAGGCTGCGCAGTTCGACGTGCTCCAGAGCCGACGCTACGAGCAGATGAGCGACCCGAAGCCGGTCACGCCGACGCAGGCCGAGCAGCTGCAAGCGGAAATCGACGACATTAAGAGCACGGTTTCCGAAGCAAAGGACAGCGCCGATGCCGCCGCAGAAAGCGAAGGAAAAGCCGCTACCTCTGAGGCCAATGCCAAAGCAAGCGAGGAGGCCGCACAGAAGAGCGCCGAGGTCGCGGTTGAGATCGAAGAAAATGCTCGTATCGCCGAGACGCAGCGGCAGAGTGATGAAGCCGCGCGCGTGGCAGCGGAGATACGGAGACAAAATAATGAGACGGCTCGCGTGGAAGCGGAGGACGCCCGCAACGTGTGGGAGGACTACGATGTGAGAAAGCTCTACGTCGTAGGCAACAAGGTCGTCTACGGCGGCAGCAGCTATCTGTGCATCAAGCCATGCGTCAGCGTCAGTCCGATGAGCTCTACTTTCTGGCGGCGCATTGCGGCAAGGGGGAACGACGGACGCGCCAATACGCTGACGGTCGGCACGGTGGAGGACGGCGACGAGGCCGCCGTCACGATCTCCGGCGACGCGCCCGCGCAGACGATCAGCTTCGTGCTGCCGAGGGGAAAAGCGGGCAAAGACGGCCCTGCGGGCAAGGACGGCGCAGACGGCAAGAGCGCGTATGCGGCGGCGCAGGAGGCCGGATATGCCGGGACGGAAGCGCAGTTCGGGAGCGATCTGTGCAAGGTGGGCAATAAGGTCGATGCGGCTGCCCTCACATGGGTTTCCCCGAAGGATTACGGCGCGGTCGGCGACGGCGTTGCCGACGATACCGCCGCGATCCAGGCGGCGATCAACGCCGGGAAAAACGTCTATATCCCGGAGGGGACCTATCTGATTGATGCGAGCTACAGCTACCCAAGCATGGCGGGCGGAGGACTGTCCCCTAAAAGCAACTCGCGCATTACGCTGGCTCCAAACGCCGTGCTGAAAGCAAAGCCCTCTGCGGAGGGATACTACTATGTGTTTGCGGTCAATGGCGTTGAAAATGTCGTCATTGAAGGCGGCGTCATTGAGGGAGAGGTGCTCTCGCAGACCGGCGTGACCGTCAGCCTTTCCGCCTGCATCAGCATCCGCAACAGCCATCATGTGACGGTGCGCGACGTGGAGATCCGTTACGGGCGCGGAGATGGCATCATCCTTGATGCGACCTACGGGCACCCGGAGTATTGTCACGACAACGCAGTGCGGAATTGCTTCATCCACCATTGCCGCAGACAGGGGATCAGTGTGCTCGGCTGCGAGCATACGTCCATTGACAGCTGTGAAATTGCCGATATCGGCGACTTCTCGGTCGGCGGGACGGCTTACACCGGCTGTATGCCGAAATCCGGCATCGACATTGAACCGGACGGAGGAAACACCTGTACGGATGTGCGCATTGCGAACTGCCACATCCACGACGCAACGACAAGCGGGATCATTGTGGGCGGCGAGGAGGATCTGACGAGCAATGTAAGCATATCGACCTCAACGGTCAGCAGTCTGAATTTCACGGCAGGCAACCAATCGCGGGTCAGCGGCTGTGACATCGGGAGCGTATACATCCGGCATACCGCGAAAAACGTTGCGCTCCAGAACTGCCGCATCAACAAGCTGACGTCGGCGTCTGGCAGCTGCACGGCGGTGGACTGCCTGTTCGATAATGCGGCATATTCCGCGTGCATCTTCGCCACGCTTGACTGCTTCACGGCGGACAGCCCGCTGACCGGTAAGCTGAGCTTTTCCGGCTGCACCTTTCTGACCAATGCCGCGGCATCGTATCTGCTTGAGCAGACGGCGGCTTACCTCGTACATACGGTAGATACCACGCCTGTGTCCAGACTGGAAATGGTCAACTGCCGCATACGGCTTGCCGGGAAAACCACGGGCGGCGTTGTGCTGTTCAACAATACGCCGAAAGAGACTGTATTGCGCGGATGCACGGTCGAGTTTGCCTATTCCGGGGCTGTCAGTCAGATTGGCGGCGGGAGTAACGCGATCGCACCGGTCAACGCATCGCTCGACATTCGGGATTGCGAATTCCGGTCGGCTGTGGACGGAGCATCGTGTAGCTATGTGGTGTCGGTCTCGGCAAGCAACACGGACATTTTGCTGCTTAATAACAAGTTTTTGCCGGCAACAAGCGCACTTGCCGTGGTGGCTACGTCGGCTGTCGGCGGGACGATACAGGCGACGGGGTGCGCGCTGGAAAAGACAAATGTGAGCGGCGGGGGAACATGGAGCGTCACAGTGTCCAACACAGTCCCGGACAGCGGGGACATCCCGCAAAGGACCTCTCAGCTCACGAACGACAGCGGGTATCTTACGCTTGAATCCCTGCCCAAATATGACGGAGGTGTGAGCTGATGGCAGACGTTGAGATCAAGTACAAGGGCGCGTCGATCGCGGCGCTGGATGCCAGCGGCACGAAAACGCTGAAAACGGCCGGGAAATACTGCGAGGGCGACATCATCGTAGAGTACACAGACCCGGAAAAGCCCACGCAGGCCAAGTCCGTCACCCCGTCCGAGACGGCGCAGGAGGTCACGCCGGACAGCGGAAAGGTGCTGAGCAAGGTCAGCGTTGGTGCGATCTCCAAGACCTATGTGGGCAGCGGCGTGGCGCGAAAGGCGGCGCAGACCTACACGCCCGGAACCGCCGACCAGACCATTGACGCGGGCCAGTACCTGAGCGGCGCGCAGACGGTCAAGGGCGACGCGGACCTGCTGGCTGGGAACATCAAGGAGGGCGTGACGATTTTCGGGATCGTCGGCACGCACAAAGGCGGTATCACGCCGAGCGGTACGAAATCCATCACCGCCAACGGCATCTACGACGTGACGCAGTTTGCCAGCGCGGAGGTGGAGGTGCCGGAGCCAACGCCAAAAAATCAGCACGCCATATCGTGGAACTTCGCGTCCCGCGAGGAACGGAAGATGTACAGCGAGGGAACATACGCCTTCAACTCGGCGTCCACCTCAAATCACCTGCTTTATCTCCCGACCGACGA
>DJRC01000054.1 GCA_002437735.1 Oscillospiraceae bacterium UBA6370
AGGGCGGACGGATGGGGCCGTCGGCGGACAGCTCAATGGAGCTGCCCTGCACGAACGCGCCCGCCGCCATGATGACCTGCGAATCGTAGCCGGGCATATCGCCGGGGACGGGGTCCACATAGCTGTCCACCGGTGCGGCGGACTGGATGCCCTTGCAGAAGGCGAGCATCCCCTCGGGGCTTTTCAGCTCGACGCATTGAATGATGTCGTGCCGCTCCTCACTTGCGGCGGGAACGACGCGGAAGCCGAGCGACTCGTACACGGCGGCGGTGAACACCGCGCCCTTGACCGCGCCGGAGACGACGTTCGGCGCGAGGAAGAAGCCCTGATAGAGCGAGGGCATCAGCCCGAGGTTCGCGCCGACCTCCTGCCCCAGTCCGGGCGCGGAGAGACGGTAGGCGCAGCGGTCCACGCATTTGCGCGTTCCGGCGATGTAGCCGCCGATGGGCGCGAGACCGCCGCCGGGATTTTTGATGAGACTGCCGACGATCATGTCCGCGCCGACGTCGCTCGGCTCAACCGTCTCGACGAACTCGCCGTAGCAGTTATCGACCATGACCGTCACATCGGGCTTGACCGCGCGGCAGACGGCGATGGCCTCGCCGATCTGCGCGACCGAGAGCGTCGGGCGCGGCTGGTAGCCCTTGGAGCGCTGGATGTGGATGAGCTTCGTTTTCGCCGAAATGGCGGCGCGGATGGCGGGCAGATCAAAGCTGCCGTCCTCCAGCAGGTCGACCTGCCGGTAGCTTACGCCGTATTCGGCGAGCGAACAGGGCGAGGGACGGATGCCGATGACCTCCTCGAGCGTATCGTAGGGCTTGCCGGAGATGGCGAGCAGCTCGTCGCCGGGCAGCAGGTTCGCGCTCAGCGCGACGGCGAGCGCGTGGGTGCCGCAGGTGATCTGCGGACGCACCAGCGCGGCCTCGGTGTGGAAGGCGTCGGCGTAGACGCGCTCTAAATTGTCGCGTCCCTCGTCGTCGTAGCCGTAGCCGGTCGAGGCGGCGAAGTGCGTGGCGTTGACGCGGTTCTTCTGCATCGCGGCGAGCACCTTCGCCTGATTGATCTCCGCGCGCGCGTCGATCTCCGCGAAGCGGGGGCGGAGCGTTTCGAGTATTTTTTCGCCGTAGGCGAGGACCTCCCCGCTCACGCCGAGGGTCTGGTAGATGTCTGCGGCTGTCATGTCAGGACTCCTTTTTTAGTGTGTCGGGGAATTCCACGCCGTTGCACTTGAGCACGAAGCGCAGCGGGTAGTCGCGGTCGAGGTAGTTTTTCTCGAACCACACATAGGTCGCGACGGGGAGCTGGCGCAGCTCGGGCGCCTCGCAGCGCAGGGCGTCGAAGGTCATGCGGTCGCCGGAGAGCAGCGCCGCCGCGACGTCCATCTGCCCCTCCGCGCGCAGGCGGTCGAGGCAGGCGTCCAGAATGACGGCGCAGGCGCGCTCCTCGTCCGTCTCGGCGTAGTCCTCGCGGTGGGCGAGCCAGTAGAGGAACTCGTCGGGGTTGAGGTCGAGATGCGTCGTGACCTGCGCGAGCTTATAGAAGCCCGCGCGGTCGTTCGCCTTCAGAACGTCGATGAGGTAGGCGATGAGGTTTTCGTCAAGCATCAGGCAGTCGCAGAACACCTCGAAGGCGTGCTTGCCCGCGTCGGGATCGGGGGCCGGCTTGTTCGCCTCCCCGGCGGGAGCGGGCGGCTCCTCCGTCTGCCCCGCGCCGCCGAGCGCCATGCGCGCGAAGAGCGCGCGGGCGAAGTCCTCCTCGCTGAAGCCGTCGAGCAGACCGTCCGGCAACGCGTCGCCCGCCGCGCGGGCGCAGCGGCGCACGAAGTCCGGCACGCTGACGTTTTTCAGCGCGGCCTGCAGGCTCATCGCGCGTTCCTCGGGTGTTTCGCCGCTGAGGGCAATGCCCTCGGGCGCGGCGAGCGTGCCCTCGCACAGCGCGTTCATATACTTGAGGTAGTAATCGCAAAGCTCCATCGTGACGCTCCCACATTTCAAAAGTGAATACAATGTATCATACCGCGCGGGAAAAAGCAAGCCCGCCGCTTGCGGTGGGAGCGGGAGTATGGTACAATCAAATAGAAATTCGCGAAAAACAGGCAAATGGAAACGGAGGAAAAAAGATGAAGCGCAGATGGTATACGGCTCTCATGATCGTTTTGCCGCTGTTTGTCGGTTCGGGAGCGACGACCGCGCTCCTTGTCCATTTTTTCGGACGGGGACAGGACATCGCGCAGAGTCCAGCTTTTATGGCGTTGCTTGCGGCCGTGGGAATGGGGACAGGCATCGTTAATCTTTGGAGACTTATCGAGAAGGCGGAAGGATGAAACGGCTGGGTATGACCAGTTATCGGGAAAGGAGCGTGAGCTATGCGTAGGACCAGACGCGGCGGAGGTTTTTTCCTCTGCCTGCTGCTCAATGTGCTGCTGAATTGGGAGGGGGCGCTTCCCGCGGCGATCCTGCTCGCGCTGCACCATTGGCGCGGCTGGCCGCTCTGGTGGGCGGGGCTTGCACTCGCGCTGTGGATCGGCGGCATTCTGCTGTGGATGCTCGTCATCGGCTGGGTGAGCGATTGCGGCAGCCGCCGCGACGCCCCTCGGGAGAACAAGAATCCTTACTCCTCCAAGCAGTACCCCAACAGCAGGTCTGCGGCAAACAAAAAGACGGAATAGACAGAACGGCAAATGCGCGAGCGTCACCGCTCGCGCATTTGCCCAAAGATGGCAAGATTTTTCCGCAGCCGCTCCTCCTGCGGCGACCGCTCGACGGCGTTCCGGCAGGCGTCCGCCGCCTGCTCCGCGTCGCCGAGATGGGCATACGCCAGCGAGAGCAGGTCGTAGGGCAGACTTCCCCATGCGTCCGCCTCGCAGATGTAGGTGCGCGGGCGCTCGGTGATGGCAAGCGCGGCGCGCAGCACATCGACCAGCCCGTACCAGCGCTCCTGCGCGTAGAGGAGCTGCGCGTAGTCCATGTACGGCTCGCGCAGGTGCGGAGCCTCAGCAATAGCGCGGTGCAGCCAGCGCTCTGCCAAATCGTCCTGCCCGAGCGCGCGCAGGCAGCGGGCGATGTAGCGCATCGACGCGCAGCGTTCGTCCGCCCAGACGGCGGAGGGCAGCGTCAGGTGCCGTGCAAGCGTTTCAATGGCCTTCTGCCATTCGCCGCGGAACATATACTCCCGCCCGAGGTAGTGGCAGTTTCGGTCGTTCTGCGGGTCCTCCTGCACGGCCAACTCCAGCAGCGGCAGGTATTGCCCGCGGGACTTCGTCTCGTCTGGGTGATGGTCGAGCTGCACGCCGGCCGCGTCCACGAAGCGCTCCGCGCCCTCGCCGGTGTAGGCAAGCGTCTCGTGCACCGGACTTGCCCAGCGGTAGCAGCCGTTTTTGTGGATTTTATCGGCCCAGAACACCATGCCCTCGCTGCCGTCGGGGCGGAAGCTCCAGGTGTAGCGGTAGCGGGCGCGGGTGGTGTCCGGCTGCCAGGCGCGCTCCAGCGCGGCGCGCCAGCCGGGGTGGAACTGCTCGTCGAGGTCGATGGCGCAGCAGATGTCCGCGTCGGCGGGAATGAGCTTGAGCGACTCGTTCCGCGCCGTGTCGAAGCGCCACGGCGAAACGACCGTCTCGCCCACGATGGCTCCGCGTGCGCGGAGCTTTGCCGCGGTGTCGTCGCTTGAGCCGGTGTCGAGCACGCAGACATAGTCCGCCTCGGACATCGAGTCCATGAAGCGATCCACGAATTGCGACTCGTTTTTGCAGATGGCGTAAACGCATACCTTCAAGAAAAGTACCTCCTTGCTATGTAGGCGGCGCGGGAATTCCCGCGCCGCGTTGCCTTTCTTCTCTTAGGTAGCGAGCAGACCCGCCGCGCGCAGACTGGCGAGCAGCGCGTTGAGCTGCGTCGCCGCGTCGGTCGCGTCGGTGGAGTCCGCAACGGCCGCCGCCACGCGCGTGTCCGCGGGCCCGGTGGGCCCCGTAGGACCCGTAGGACCGATGGGGCCCGTAGGACCGGTAGCACTCGTAACACCCGCAGCACCGGTCGGTCCCGTAGGACCGGCGGCACCCGTAGCACCGGTAGGACCGGTAGGACCTGTGGCACCGGCA
>DJRC01000029.1 GCA_002437735.1 Oscillospiraceae bacterium UBA6370
AACCGAACGGGAGGAGGCGATTTACTCCGTCAGCAGCAGGGCATCATAGGGGGCGAGGGTGATATGCAGCCGACCGCCTTCGGCCAAAAACGACTGGCCGCTGAGCGTGTCGTGCGCAAGCGGCGCTGCCCACGGCAGGTCGATCGAGACGCTTTCCGCGCCGGCGTTGACGGTGCAGACCGTCACCTCATCGTCCGCGCGGCGGGCAAGGCAGAGCACGCGGCCTGCGGCAAGGGGATAGGTGATGCCGCCGGTTTGCAGCGATTCCCGTTCGGCGCGGAGCCTGCCGAGCGTGCGGAACCAGTCGAGCAGCGCGGTGTCCTCGTGCCCCCACGGGTAGGTGCGGCGGTTGAACGGGTCTTCAAAGCCCTCCATGCCGGCCTCATCGCCGTAGTAGACCGTGGGTGAGCCGGGAAAGGCGTAAAGCACCAACGCGGCGAGTCGGAGCAGCGCCGTGCCGCGCTCACGCTCGGCGGGGGAAAGGCGGTAGTGCGCGCACGCATCGCGGTCTGCCGGCGGCTGCTCACAGCCGAGAAGCGTCAGCAGGCGCGGCGTGTCGTGCGTGGAGAGGAAGTTCATCGCGCCGTAGAAGGCGGGGGAGGGGTAGTTCTCGCGGATGGTCTCCATCGCGTCGCGGAAGTCCTCCGCGCCGGATGTGCCGGCGAGGTAGGACAGCAGCGCGGTGCGGAAGGGGTAGTTCATCAGGCCGTGCAGTCCGCTGCCGAGCAGGTAGCGTCGGCGCTTGGAGTAGGCGACCTTGGTGGTGCCGTCCTCCCACACCTCGCCGAGGAGGTAGGCGTCGGGGAAGTCCCGCTGCATGACGGCGCGGATGGCGAAGATAAATTCATCGGGCAGCTCATCGGCGACGTCGAGCCGCCACGCGCTCGCGCCCGCGCGGAGCCAGCGGCGGACGATGGAGTTCTCGCCAGTGATGATGTAGTTGACATAACCTTCATTCCGCTCGTTCACGGCGGGCAGATTCTTGATGCCCCACCAGGCGTCGTAATCCGTGGGGAAGGGATGGAAGCTGTACCACGAATAGTAGGGGGAGATGGGGCCCTGCGCCGCGCCGGGCGCGGGGTAGAAGCCGTCGGCGTTGAAGTAGCGGCTTTTCGCGCCGGTGTGATTGAATACGCCGTCGAGCATGATGCGGATGCCGCGCTTTTCCGCCTCCGCGCAGAGGGTGCGGAAGTCCTGCTCGTCGCCGAGGAGCGGGTCGACCGTTTCGTAGTCGGCGGTATCATAGCGGTGGTTGGAGGCGGCCTCAAAGATCGGGTTGAGGTAGAGCGTGGTGACATGGAGCGAGGCGAGGTAGTCGAGCTTTTCCGTGATGCCGGCGAGGTCGCCGCCGAAGAAGTCCTCGCAGTAGTCGCCGCGCTCGTTGGGGCCGCAGAGCGGCGCTTCGTCCCAGCGCTCGTGGAGCGTGCGGCAGCCGATCAGGCCATCCACGCTGCGCAGCTTTGCGCGATAAAAGCGGTCGGGGAAGATCTGGTAGGTGATGCCGCGGCCGAACCAGTCGGGCGTTTTGGCGCGCCCGTCGTAGACGGTCAGCTGCCAGGGCGTCACCTTGTCCCAACTCTGGAAGCCGCCTTTTCCATAGCAGCTCTCGCCGCCGTCCGCCCAGCGCAGGCGGAAGTGGTACCAGATCAGCTCCGGCTGCGAGGGGGCGAAGAAGGTGCCGGAAAAGGCGGGGGCGCCGTCCTCGTCCGTGGTGGGGAGGAGCTCGGTCTCCGTCCAGCGGTCGGAAAATTCGTGGTGGGCGAGCAGCGTGCAGCCGGTGACGGCGTGCCCGCGCGGGTAGAAGGTGAAGTCCACCGCGGCGAAGGTCGTGACCGCGCCGAAGGGGGACTTGCAGCGCGCGTCGCGGGAATCAAAGAGAATGGACATGGTATTGCTCCTTTTTGCCGCCGAGGGCGGCGATGATGAAAGGGGACCATTCTTAGCGGAAGAATGGCCCCCTTTCGATCCCCCAAGACCGCAAGGGCTGCGCCCTTGACCTGCCATTGTGGGCTTTACAGTAGACCGACTGCACACGCTGCGCAAAGAACTGCGTGCAATTTCTTTATCGGCTTTCGATCCGGTGTGCGTCTATGTCCGCTCAGCCGCTGCTGCAGCGGGGTTACGGCGGTGCGGCGGGGGACTTTGGGTTGGCGGAGGTCATTTTCTTTTGCGGCAGGGTCTGGGGTCGTCGGTATGATCGACCAGATAGTCAATACTGGTTTTATAAAAGTCAGCGAGCTTGATGAGGGCGGGGATCGGAATATTGACATTTCCACGCTCGTAGTCGGAATAAGTCGTCTGATGGACCTGAAGAAGGTCGGCAAGCTGCTTTTGGGATAAATCCCTATCCTCGCGCAGGGCGCGCAAGTGCTCATACATACTATCACCTCGCGGCTTTAGTATGCAATAAGGGAATATTCCTTATTGCATTTTAAGGGTATTTCCCTTAAAATGCAAGGGGTGATGAAAATGACAGCATATCAAAATATGTACTACTATCTTGACCATGCGATCAGCGAAGCGCTGTGCGAGATGGAAAAGCAAAATTTCGGAACAGCAAAGGAAACGCTGCAGCAGGCACGGGAGCTCGCCGACAAAATGCGGCGCAAGGAGGAGGGGACGACCGACGTGCATGAGTATATTCGTAATCCCTACGATTTTATTGAGCGAAAGATACCATAAACGTCTCCGAAACCCCACCGCAGGAGCGGCTGAGCGGACATAGACGCAGACCAAATCGAAAGCCGCAAAAGGAAATTGCAGGCAGTTCTTTGCGCAGCGCGTGCAGTGATTCCTTGCAGGGGCAGGCAATGCGGGGTCGAGGGGTGTCCCCTCGTTGTCTCTGGGGGTTCCAAAGGGGGTATTCTCTTCAACCAAGAGAATACCCCCTTTGACAGGTGTCGCACGAAGTGCGGCGAGCCCCGTCGACGGCGGCAAAAATTGTAAATTTTTAAAATCCCTCTTTTATCCCAATACACTTTGTGTTATATTAAAAACTGTATTATTACGTCTGCTCCCGGGGAAGAGAAAGGAGATCATACGATGGAAAACCGCGTTACCGTCAGCATCTGCGGCGAGGAGTACACCTTTGTCGCCGAGGAGGCCCCCTCTTATATGCAGAAGGTCGGCGCTTACGTCGGCACGAAGATGGACGAAATGCTTACCGGCGCGAAGGTGGGGCGCACCGACGCCGCCGTGCTCGCCGCGGCGAACATCGCCGACGAGCTCTTCAAGGAGCGCGAGGCCAGCGAGGCGCTGCGCCGCCAGCTCAAGCAGTACATCGACGACGCCGCGCAGGCGAAGAACGAGGTCAGCGAGCTCAAGCGCGAGCTGTTCAAATTGCAGAACAAGAAATAATGACGGAGCTGCTCTCTCCCGCAGGCGGACGCGAGGCGCTGGTCGCCGCCGTGCAGAACGGCGCGGACGCCGTGTATATGGGCTTTGGCAGCTTCAACGCGCGCCGCAGCGCCAGGAACTTCAGCGATGAGGAATTTCTGGCGGCGGTGCGTTATTGCCATTTGCGGGGCGTAAAGGTCTACCTGACGCTCAACACGCTCGTGACCGACCGCGAGCTGCCCGCGCTCGCCGAGACGGCGCGGAAAGCGAGCGAATACGGCGTGGACGCGATATTGGTGCAGGACTGGGGCGTTTACGAGACGCTGCGCGCGGTGATCCCCGACGTGCCGTTGCACGCGAGCACACAGATGGCGCTGCACACGCTCTCGGGTGTGGAGGAGGCGGCGCGGCTTGGCATGACGCGCGCGGTGCTCGCGCGCGAGCTGTCGGGCGGGGAGATCCGTGAGATCGCGGCGCGCGCGCCGATCGAGATCGAGACCTTTGCGCATGGGGCGCTTTGTATGTGCTATTCGGGAATGTGCGAGATGTCCGCAGTGATCGGTGGGCGGAGCGGCAACCGCGGCGCGTGCGCGCAGCCCTGCCGTCTGCGCTACGGCTGGCACGGGAAGGCGGACGCGAATCCGCTGTCGCTCAAGGACGCGAACCTCGCGGCGTATGCCGGCGAGATGGCGGAGATGGGCGTGGCGTGTCTGAAGCTGGAGGGGCGCATGAAGCGGCCCGAGTATGTGGCGGCGGTGACGGGCATTTATGCCGCGCTGCTGCGCGAGCATCGCGCACCGACGGCGGACGAGCAGAAAAAGCTTGCGCTGGCGTTCTCGCGTGACGGGTTCACGGACGGCTATTACCGCGGCAAACGCGGAAAGGAGATGTTTGGTGTTCGACCGGAAAATGCGCGCTGGCCGGAGGAATGGTTCGGCACGCTGCGGGCGGCCTATGAAAAAGAGGATATGCGGCTCGTGCCGGTGCGCGTCCGCGCGTCGCTTCACGCGGGCGAGCCGATGGCGCTGACTGCGGAGGACGGCGACGGGCATTGCGTCACGGTCACTGGCGCTGTGCCGGAGGCGGCGCGGAGCCGCGCGGTAACGGCCGAGGAGGTCGAGGCCCGTCTGCGCAAGACCGGCGGGACGGCGTTCACGGTGCCGGACTGCGCGGTGACAGCGGAGGATGGGTTGTCCGTTCCGGCGAGTGCGCTCAACGCGCTGCGGCGCGATGCGCTCGCGGCGCTGGAGGCGATGCGGACGGAGGTACCCGCGCGGCGCGAGGGGGTGTTTGTCCCGGCTGAGAGGATCAAAAACCCGACGGAGCCGCCGCGCTTTACGGCGTCGATCTACCGTGCCGGGCAGCTTACGGATGCGCTGGTGGACGAGGGCATGGAGACGGTGTATGTGCCGCTGGAGCTGCTGCCGTCGGTCGACGTGGAGAAATACCAAGAACGGACGAGGTTTGCCGCCGTGCTGCCGCGCGTGTGGCGGACGGCGGACGAGGAAGGTCTGCGCGAGCAGCTCGCCGCCGCGAAGGAGCGCGGCGTGGAGTGCGCGGTGCTGGGGAATCTGGGACATTTCGCGCTCGTGCGCGGACTGGATATGGAGCTGCGCGGAGACTTCGGGCTGAATGTGTTCAACTCCGCAGCGCTGCTGTTTTTGAAAGAGCAGGGGCTATCGGGCGCGACGTTGTCGTTCGAGCTGCGGCACGAGCAGCTGCGGGACATCAGCAAGTGCATCCCCTGCGAGGCCATCGTCTACGGGCGGCTGCCGCTGATGATCACGGAAAACTGCATCGCGGCGAACGAGTTCGGCTGCCGGCACTTTAAAGAGCGCTGCGATGCCGTCTGCGCGGACAGCGCGTGTATCGGAGTGCCGGAGCTGACCGACCGCGTGGGCGAGCGGTTTCCGGTGCTGCACGCCTACGGCTGCCGGAGCGAGCTTCAGAACGGCAAGACGCTGTGGCTGGCGGACAAGCCGGAGTACCGGAAAATCGGCTTGACCTACGCGCGGCTGCGCTTTACGACCGAGTCGGCGGAGGAGTGTGTGCGTGTGCTGCGCGCCTACAAGGGGCGGGAGGACTACACGCCCGGAGACATTACGCGCGGGCTTTTCTACCGCGGCGTGGAGTAAAAATGAAAACAAAACGTAGTTTTTCTGCGTTATATTACGAACTGTATTGAAAAGAGGACTGAGATCATGCCGCATATCGTGCTGGCTTCCAAGTCGCCGCGCCGCCATGAGCTGCTGCGGCGCATGGGCATCACCGATTTTTCCGTGGTCGTTTCCGATGTGGAGGAGACCTATCCCGAAGGGCTTGCGCCGCAGGAGATCGTCGCGCACATCGCGCGCCTGAAATCCGACGCGGCGGCGCCGCTGGTCGGGCCGGAGGACATTCTCATCACGGCGGACACGATGGTGTTTTTAGAGAACGACCGGCTCGGCAAGCCGCGCGACGAGGCGGACGCGCTGCGGATGCTCACGGAGCTGGCGGGGAACCGTCACACGGTCTGCACGGGCGTGACGGTGCGTCAGGGCGGCAAGGCGGAAGCCTTTACGGTGTCGACGGACGTGTACTTCCGCCCCTGCACGGAGGAGGAGCTGCGCGCCTACATCGCCACCGGCGAGCCGATGGACAAGGCGGGCGCCTACGGCGTGCAGAGTCTGGGCGCGCTGCTCGTCGAGCGCATCGACGGCGACTTCTACAACGTCATGGGACTGCCGGTGGAGAAGCTGGGGCAATGCCTGACGAAGCACTTCGGCGTGCGCTTCTTCTAAAATAACGACCCCCGAGGGGAGGGCTGCGCTTTGCGCGAATTTCTGGAAAAATACGGCCTGCGGCTGCTCATCATCACGACCGCCTGCGCGGTGCTCATCAGCGTGCTGAGCTTTGTGAGCGCGACGTCGGGCTTTCTGCAGAACGCGGTGGGCGTGCTGACCTATCCGTTCCGCTCGGCGGTCACGGCGGTGGCGACGTGGGCGGAGGACAAGCAGCGCTATTATAAGGACTACTCTGACCTTATAGCGGAGAACGAGGCGCTGCGCGAGCGCGTGGCGGAGCTGGAGCGCGACGCGCGGCAGGCCGACGCCGACCGCGAGGAGAACGCCCTGCTGCGCGAGCTGCTGGAGCTGCGGGAGCAGCGGCGCGATCTGGTGTTCGAGTCTGCGGCGGTCATCGACCGCGAGAGCACGAACTGGACGAGCGCGCTGACGCTCAACCGCGGCACGGCGCACGGCGTGGAGAAAAACGACTGCGTGGTGTCCGCCGAGGGCGACCTGGTGGGCGTGGTGTCCGCGGTGGGCTACAACTGGTGCACGGTGCTGACGGTGATCGACACCGACACGGAGCTGGGTGCGCGGGTGTTCCGCACGCAGGAGGTCGCGGTCGCGGAGGGCGATCTGGCGCTGATGGGCGAGGGAAAGCTCAAGCTGAGCTACCTGTCCGCCGACGCGCAGCTGCTCTCGGGAGATGTGGTGACGACCTCGGGCCTCGGCGGATTCTACCCGGGCGGACTGGTCATCGGGAC
>DJRC01000039.1 GCA_002437735.1 Oscillospiraceae bacterium UBA6370
GTGCCGTTGCCGATGGCGATGTGCTCCACGCCGTGCTTTTTGACGAGCTGCGCGAGCTTCGCGATAGCCTCGTTCTTCTGACGCTCGCCATAGGTGGGGTAGACCACCGTGGTGTCGAGCACCTTGCCGGTCGCGTCAATGACCGCGACCTTACAGCCGTGGGCGTAGCCGGGGTCGAGACCCATCGTCACATGGCCCTTGACCGGCGGCTGCATCAAAAGCGGCTTGAGGTTGAGGGCAAACATTTTGATCGCGCCCTCGCTGGCCTTGTCCGTCAGCGCCGCGCGCATCTCGCGTTCGAGCGAGGGGTAGATCAGACGGTCGTAAGCGTCCTCGGCGGCGGCCTTGACGAACTCCATCGCGGCGGAGCCGGGCTTCACGACCGCGCGGCGCAGCAGCGGCAGCGCCAGCTCGCGGTCGAGCAGGACGGCTGCGCTGAGCATTTTTTCCTTCTCGCCGCGGTTGATGGCGAGGATCTGGTGCCCCTGCAGGCGGCTGAGCGGCTGCTCGAAATCATAGTACAGGCGGTAAACGCTGTCCTCCTCCGTCGCGGCGAGGGAGCGGAGCGTGCCGCGCTTTTCCAGCAGCTCGCGCAGCGACCGGCGGATGGCGGCATCGTCGGATATCCACTCGGCGACAATGTCGTTCGCGCCCTGTAGGGCATCTGCAACGGTCTCCACGCTCTTTTCGGCGCTGAGATAGTCCGCGGCGGCGTCCTCGGGCTTGGGGCAGTCGCGCTCCTGCGCGAAGAGCAGCGCCGCAAGCGGCTCCAGCCCCTTTTCCTTGGCGACGGTCGCGCGTGTGCGGCGCTTGGGTTTGTAGGGGCGGTAAAGGTCTTCGACCTCGGCGAGCGTCTGCGCTGCGTCGATTGCGGCGGCAAGCTCGTCGGTCAGCTTCTCCTGCTCGGCAATGCTCGCTTTGACGCTCTCCTTGCGTTCGGTGAGATTGCGCAGATAGGCAAGACGCTCCTCGAGCGTGCGCAGGGCGGTGTCGTCCATCGAGCCGTGGAGCTCCTTGCGGTAGCGGGCGATGAACGGAATGGTGTTGCCCTCGTCGAGCAGTCTGACGACGTTTTCAATGTGTTCAACGGGGCGGTTCAGCTCGCGCGCGAGCTGTTCAATGATGGTCATAGGGAAGGACTCCTTGTCGATTTGGTTTCAAGGACATAAAAAGGGGGATGAGCCCCCTTTTTATCGCCTTATTTGTGGTAGAGCTTTTTGACCTCGTACCTCGGCTCGCAGGTCACATGGATGCCGAGCCGCTTGTAGAGCTTGATGTCCTCCTCCGAGATGATGACGGAGAAGTGCGCGTCGCAGCCGCGCAGGCTGCCAAGCTGCTCCTGCGCGAGCTGGGCGATGGGATTCGTCAGCGCCGAGATGCACAGCGCGATAAGCACCTCGTCCGAGTGTAGGCGCGGATTGTGGTGCCCGAGGCTTTCGATCTTGAGCTTCGAGATCGGTTCGATGACCTGCGCGGAAATGAGGTCGAGCTTGTCGCTCACGCCGCCCTGCGCCTTGAGCGCGTTGAGCAGCAGAGAGGCGGAGGCTCCCAGCAGCGAGCTCGTCTTGCCGGTGACCACGCGGCCGTCGGGTAGGACCATCGCGCCGGCGGGCTTGCCGGTCTCCTCAGCCTTCTGCAGCGAGGCGGCGACGGCGGGGCAGATATCCGGCGTGACGCCGGCCTGCTGCATCACAAGCTCCAGCTTGCGCAACTGACATTCGTCGGCCTCGCCGCGCACGAAGGAGACCTGCGCGGTGTAGTAGCGGCGCAGGATCTCCAGACGCGACGCCTCGCGGCAGACCTCGTCGTCGATGATACAGTTGCCCGCCATGTTCACGCCCATGTCGGTGGGAGACTGATAGGGGCACTTGCCTTGGATCTTCTCAAACATCGCGCGCAGCACAGGGAAGATCTCCACGTCGCGGTTGTAGTTGACGGTCGTTTTGCCGTAGGCCTCGAGGTGGAACGGGTCGATCATGTTCACATCGTTGAGGTCGGCGGTCGCCGCCTCGTAGGCGAGGTTGACGGGGTGCTTGAGTGGCAGGTTCCAGATGGGGAAGGTCTCAAACTTGGCGTAGCCCGCAGCGACGCCGCGCTTGTGCTCGTGATAGAGCTGGCTCAGACAGGTCGCCATTTTGCCGCTGCCCGGACCGGGCGCGGTCACGACGACAAGGGAGTGGGTGGTCTCGATGTAGTCGTTTTTGCCGAAGCCCTCGTCGCTGACGATATGCGCCACATCGGAGGGATAGCCGGCGATGGGGTAGTGGCAGTAGTGCTTCACGCCCAGCACGTCGAGCCGCTTCAGGAAGGCGTCCGCGGCGCTCTGACCGGCGTACTGCGTCACCACGATGCTGCCGACGTACAGCCCGAGCGCGCGGAAGGCGTCCATTAGGCGCAGGCAGTCGTCGTCGTAGCTGATGCCGAGGTCGCCGCGAAGCTTGTTCTTTTCAATGTCGTTTGCGCAGACCGCGATCACGATCTCCACATCGTCGCGCAGCTGCTGGAGCATACGGATCTTGCTGTCGGGCTGAAAGCCGGGCAGTACGCGCGAGGCATGGTAGTCATCGAAGAGCTTGCCGCCGAACTCCAGATACAGCTTGCCGCCAAAGAGCGAGATGCGCTCGCGGATGTGTTCGGACTGCATGGATAGATATTTGTCGTTGTCAAAACCGAGCTTCCCCATCGAAAGTATACCTCTTTATACAAAATTCAATTTATTATACCCGAGCCCGCACGGCTTGACAAGGAATGCGCAAAAAGAAAAATAGCAGAAAATGCGGCGCAAATTTCTGCTATTTTCCCATCTTTACAATTTGCCTTTGCCGTCGTATGCTATGAATAGTCTCCTCTGCGGAAGAGGGAGCAGCGCCGAAGATAAAAAATTGTCAGCTCCGCGAAAAAAGTGTTGACAAATGAAGAGCGGTGCGGTAATATAGTCACGTTCGGTTCGCGCGGTTAGCTCAGCTGGTAGAGCACATGCTTGACGTGCATGGGGTCACAGGTTCGAGTCCTGTACCGCGCACCACGAAAAAAGCCTTGAAACTCAGTGGTTTCAAGGCTTTTTTGTTGCCATGAAACGCCTTTTACCCTTTATCGTACCCTTTATAAATTGAGAACATTTGTAATGAAACCTTCCATACGCTGCGCGCTGACCGAGCGCATATCGTCTGTGAAATGGCCGTAGACGTCAAGAGTAAAGGCGGCAGTCGCATGACCGAGATTGC
>DJRC01000046.1:0-20228 GCA_002437735.1 Oscillospiraceae bacterium UBA6370
CGGAAATGGACTGCACCGCCTGACGCAGCACATCGTCCGCGATCTCAAAGGCGTTGGCGAAGGTGATCTTCTGATCGGTCGCATGCTTGAGGCGCTCGTTGGGGATAATGACGAGGGAATCGACCTTGCCCTGCAGCTCCTCGATGCCCTTTTCGGCCTGCTGCATCCGGCGGCGGCCCTCAAAGCCGAACGGCTTGGTGACGACGCCGACGGTCAGGATGCCCTGCTCACGGGCGATCTCGGCCACAATGGGCGCGCCGCCCGTGCCGGTGCCGCCGCCCATGCCGGCGGTGATGAACACCATGTCGGTATCCTCCAGCGCCTTGGAGATCTGGGCGCGGCTCTCCTCCGCACTCTTGCGGCCCACCTCGGGGTCGCTGCCGGCGCCCTGACCATGGGTCAGCTTCTCGCCGATCTGAATTTTATAGGTGGCGCTAGAAACGTTGAGCGCCTGCTTATCGGTATTGACCGCGACGAAATCCACGCCGCGGGTCCCGGAACGCACCATGCGGTTGACCACGTTGTTGCCGCCGCCGCCGACGCCGATGACCTTGATCCTGACGACGTTTTCAACGCCGGTATCCAATCCGAATGCCATATCGGTTCCTCCTACTATCTCTTGTAGAATGCGGGCGGTTCATGTCGGTGCCGCCACAACATCAAGTGTATTCTGAAGCAAGTCTATTGTATAACGCTTTTTCCTCGCGGTCAATAGCCGCGCGCGATTTCCCGAAAACTTTTTTACGCGCCCGGCGCGGACGGGATAAAGTGCGTTTCGCCCTTGGATTTGAGCAGCATATAGTTGATCTCGCCCGTCTCGTTCGACTCCAGACCGTTCACCACATCCTGCACATTGCGGAAAATATAGTCCAGATCGGAATCCCACGGGAGGCGCACGGTGAAGCGGCCCAGATAGGTAAAGGTGATTGCCTCGGCATCAGACAGGTCGACGCTCCCGATGCCCGCGAGCATACCGTAACGGCTCGCCGTCTGCACCAGCGTGAGCAGCGTATCCGCCGTCAGCGTTTTCTCCGCGCCGAGCGAGAGCTGCGCGCTCAGCGCGGGCGACTCCGGCTCGACGCCCGTAATGCCCGGGCAGCCGGACGGCAGCGTATCGGTCCGTTCGAGGAGCTTTCCGTTTTCGCTGATGAGCCAATAGCCCTCCGGCGTGACGACGCCCGCCGCCGCCGCGCACTCCCGCACCGTGATAACGATGGTGTCGGGCAGAGCGCGGTTGATCGTCGCCTCCCCCACATAGGGCAGCTTTTCAAAAATGGCCTGCGCGGCGCTGTACTTGTTGAGCAGGAAGAGGTTATCCTCGATCTCGATGCCCGAGGCCGCGACGACCTCCTCGCTCGTGTAGCGCGCGTTGCCGCTCACCGTGATGCTCTGCACCTTGAAGAAAACGGTCAGCGCCGCGACGACCGCGCAGACGATGAGCAGGATGCACAAGAGCTTCGTCAAGAAAGAAAATCTTCCCCGCCGGCGTCTGCGATTCGTGCTGCGATTTCGTGCCATAGCTTTTGTATCCTTTTCGTTTCTATGTAGTCTCCCGGCGGATCTGTGCGCCGAGCGAGGCCAGGCCGCGCTCGATGGCGTCGTACCCGCGGTCGATGTGCGCGAGCTCCGTCACGCGGGTCGTGCCCTCGGCGGAAAGCCCCGCGATCACCAGCGCCGCGCCGCCGCGCAGGTCGGTGCATTTGACCGCCGCGCCGTGCAGCGACTTTACGCCGTTCACCACCGCCACGCGTCCCGCGACGCGGATCTCCGCGCCCATGCGCGAGAGCTCGTCAACGTGTCGGTAGCGGTTTTCAAAAATGTTCTCGACAAAGACCGTGCAGCCCTCGCTCTTGAGCAGCGCCGCCATCAGCACCGGCTGGGCGTCGGTCGGAAAGCCCGGGTAGGGCGCGGTGCGCACGGGGCGCACGGAGCGCAGCGCTCCGGTCGAACGCAGGGAAACGGCGTCCGCCTCGCTCCTCACCTCGCAGCCGCTCTCGGCGAGCGCGAGCGCCACGGTGGACACCGCGCGGTAGTCCACGCCGGTGAGCCGGACCTCGCCGCCCGCCGCCGCCGCGGCGCAGAGGTAGGTCGCGCAGACGATGCGGTCCCCGATGACGCGGTGCGTACAGCCGTGCAGCGCCGCGCCGCCCTCGACCGTGATGATGGAGCCGCCCGCGCCGTTCACCCGCGCGCCCATGCTTCGCAGCAGCGTCTGAAGATCGACGATCTCCGGCTCGCGGGCCGCGTTGTAGATGACACTTGTGCCCTCCGCGCCGCAGGCGGCAAGAATGGCGTTCTCCGTCGCGCCGACGCTCGGAATGGCAAGCGTGATGTCCGCGGCGCGCAGCCCCCTTGCCGTACAGCGCAGCTCGCCGCCGCGCTCGGTGATCTCCGCGCCCAGCTCGCGCAGGGCGGCCAGGTGCAGGTCGATGGGCCGCGGGCCGAGCTCGCAACCGCCGGGGTAGGACAAGACCGCTTCCCCCTGCCGCGCGAGGATCGCGCCCAGAAAAATGACGGACGAGCGCATTTCGCGCATCAGCTCGTCGGGAATGTCGCAGCGCGCCATCGGCGCGGTGTCCACCTCCAGCGCCGTGCCGTCGCGCCGCACGCGGCAGCCAAGGTGCCGCAGGATGGCAATGGACGCGTCCACGTCGCGCAGATGCGGACAGTTCTCGATGCGGCAGACGCCCCGCGCGAGGATCGTCGCCGCCAGCACGGGCAGAACGCTGTTCTTGCTGCCCTGTATCGTCAGTTCTCCGTGAAGCGGCGCGCCGCCCTCGATGCTCAGATAGCTCATGTGCCGTTCCTCCCTTTCCCGATGGGTCAACAAACTAAGCCATAGTATGCGCCCACGGTGCGCCGTGGTTCCGGCGTGGGAGGAAAAGGGGGTGTACTTTCGCGGTGTTTTATGGTAAAATTCCGAAAGAATCCAAAAGCGAGGTCTATGCCATGAAAGGAAAAACGATCGGCAAAACGCTCGGGCTTGTGCTGCTCGCGCTGCTTATTCTCGTCGTGCTGTACGTCGTCTATGTGTTCGCGAGCTACCACCGCGTCGGCGATCAAAGCCTCAGCGTGATGCATTGCAGCGGCAAGGACGCAGTCCCCATGGAGGGCGCGGTCGAGACCGGCGCCGTCTACCGCGTTTCGTCCGCGAACGCGGGCTTTGGCGCGTACAGCGCCGACTACAGCTTCTTCATGGACGGCGGCCGGGAGAGCCGCGCCCGCAGCCGGCAGACGGTCGACGAAAATATGCGCGGCATCGTCGCGTTCGTCAAAGACCTTTCGCCCGATTTCGCTCTCTTTCAGGAGGTCGACACCGACGGCACACGCAGTTGGCATATCGACGAGACCGCCTATCTGAGCGACGCCATGAAGGGGTGCGAATACGACGAGGTCTTCGCGCAGAATTACGACAGCCCCTATCTTTTCTATCCGCTCATTCAACCCCATGGGGCGAATCAATCCGGCATCGCGACGCTTTCGCGCCACCCCATCGCCTCCGCCGTGCGGCGGGAGCTGCCGGTGGAGAACGGCTTTATGAAGCTCCTCGACCTCGACCGCTGCTATTCGGTCAGCCGCATCCCGACGGCGAACGGCAGGGAGCTTGTCCTCTATAATCTCCACCTTTCCGCCTACACCTCGGACGGCACCATCGCCACCGAGCAGCTCGCGCTGCTGTGCGCGGATATGCTCACGGAATACGAGGCGGGAAATTACTGCATCGCGGGCGGCGATTTCAATAAGGACTTACTCGGCAATTCGCCGGAGGTCTTTGGCGTGACCGCCGGGGAAAACGACACATGGGCACAGCCCATTCCGGAGGGAACGATCCCCGCGGGACTGACGCTCGTCGCGCCCTTCGACGCGGAGGCGCCCGTTGCCTCCTGCCGCACGGCGTCCGAGCCGTACAGCGTCGAGACGACCTTCCGCCTGACGGTGGACGGCTTCCTCGTGAGCGATAATGTGGAGGTCGTGGACAGCGCCGTAGTGGACGCCGGCTTCCTCTACTCCGACCACAATCCCGTGTGGATGGATTTTACGCTCAACTGAATATGCTCTGAGCCTGCGGCTTGCGCCGCAGGCTTTTTCTCACTTTACAAGCGCCATGACGGTCTCATAGATGCGCTCGGTCGCGTCGCGCACGCCGAGTCGGAGCGAAGCCTCGTGCATCGCCGCGAGCCGCGTTTCGTCGCGCAGCAGCGCGGCGGCCTCCGAGAACAGACGCTTGCCGTCCAGCCCCTCCTCGGGCAGGACGAGCGCCGCGCCGTGCTCGCCGAGCACGGCGGCGTTTTTCTCCTGATGGTGGTTCGTCACATTCGGCGACGGCACGAGGATGGCCGGTACGCCGAGCGCCGTCAGCTCGCTGAGCGTGGACGCGCCCGCGCGGCAGATCACAAGATCGGCGGCGCGCATGACGTCCGCCATGTCATAGATATACTCGCGCACGTCGAGCGAGGGATGGTCGCGCAGATCCACGCCGTACCCACTCACCCACTCGTGCATTTTCTGCCAGCCGAGCGAGCCGACGGAATGGACGTGGTGGAACGGCTCCTTTGCCGCCTCGAGGTAGAGAAGCTCTGCCGTGACGCGATTCATGTTCCCCGCGCCGAGGCTGCCCCAGAACGAAACGATGAGCGGGCGGCCGTCGTCCACGCCGAGCTTTTCCTTGGCCTGCGCCTTTGTCTGCGTGAAGAAGTCGCCGCGCACCGGCGTACCGGTGACGACCACGCGGTCCTTGTGCTTATAATACTGCCGGCAATCCTCAAAGCCGACAAGAATGCGGTCGCAATGGTTCTCGAGCAGTCGGGTCGTCAGCCCCGGCACGGCGTTCGACTCGTGCACCACCGTCGGGATGCCGCGCGCGTGGCCGTAGCGCACGATGGGATAGCTTGCGTAGCCGCCCGTGCCGACAATGAGGTCGGGCTGAAATTCATCGAGAATGGCGTCCGCCTCACGCTTCGCGTGCATCAGATTGCGCACGGAGACGAGGTTGTGGCGCAGCTCCTTCGGCTGAAGGGAGCGGTGGAAGGACGAGATGTTGACCGTTCGGAACGGATAGGGCGTGTGCGCGATCAGGTCGCGCTCCAGTCCGCGCTCCGCGCCGACGAAGAGAATGCGGGTCTTCGGATCCCTCTCCCGCAGGAAGCCCGCGAGCGCCAGCGCGGGGTTGACGTGTCCCGCCGTGCCGCCGCAGGTGAAAATAACGTTCATGCCTTCCGTCCCCCTTTCTTCCTCGCGGCGGTCTGTTTTCCGCCGCGGCATATTTTTGAGCTTTTCAGCTTGGCGGCATCTGCCGCGAGACGCTCAGCACCACGCCCATTTCCGCGAGCTGGATGGCGAGCGCCGTGCCGCCGTAGCTGAAGAACGGCAGCGAGATGCCGGTGTTCGGCACCAGATTCGTCACGACCGCGATGTTCAGAAACACCTGCAGCGCGATCTGCGTGGTAATGCCCACAACAAGAAGGCTGCCGAAGCGGTCGCGCGCGTGGAGCGCGATCCAATAGCCGCGGATGATGAGCAGCGCGAAGATGGCCATGATGAGCGTTGCGCCGATCAGGCCGAGCTCCTCGCAGACGATGGAGAAAATGCAGTCGTTGTGCTCCTCGGGCAGGAAGAGGAACTTCTGCCGGCTCTTGCCGAGGCCGAGGCCGAGGAGACCTCCCGAGCCGATGGCGATGAGGCTCTGGCGCGTCTGGTAGCCCGTGCCGGTCTTGAACGCGTCGTTGAGCGGGTCGAGCCAGATGGCAATGCGCGAGGAGTTGTAGGTGATCAGTCCGGAAAGGAAGGCATACGCCACCGCCGCGATACCGCCGATACCGATGCCGACCCAGTAGCCTTGGATGCCGCCGACGAACATCATCGCCGCACCGATGCCGAGAATGAGCACGGTGCCGGAAAGGTGCGGCTCGAAGTACATCAGCGCCGCAATGAGGACAAGGATAAAGCCGTAGGGCAGAATGCCGTAGCGGAGCGTCCTCATTTTGTCCTTCTTTTTGGAGATGCTGTCGGCAAAATAAAGGATGACGCCGAGCTTGGCGATCTCCGACGGCTGGAACCGCATCGTGGTACCGGGGATCCCAAGCCAGCGCGTCGCGCCATGGCTGGTGATGCCGATGCCGGGAACGATGACCGCCGCCAGCAATATAATGGAAACGCCCAGCGCGATCTTCGACACCGCGCGGAAGCGCGCATAGTTGATGCGCCCGATACCAACCATAAAAACAAGACCGAGCAGGGCAAAGCCTGCCTGCCGCTTGAAGTAGTACAGCGGGTCGCCCGACTCATAATAGGCGGAGGGGAAGCTCGCCGAGAGCAGCATGATGAGCCCCACGCCGGTGAGCAGCAGCACGAGCAGGAGGAACGGCACGTCGATGGGGCCGCGGCCCGCCTCCTTCGCGGCGGCCTCCATGCGCTTCATGTGCTCGCGCTGCTCGCGCCGCAGCTCGCGCTCTTCCTTCGTCATGCCGGTTCACCTCCCCTCATCGTTTTTTGGAATGTGCTTTAGAAATGGTATCTTCCGATCACGCCCCAGAGCGCCAGCATACAGAACACGGCGGAGACGAGCGTGAAGATGGTCACGAGCTTGACCTCGCTCCAGCCGCAGAGCTCAAAATGGTGGTGCAGCGGTGCCATCTTGAAGATGCGCTTGCCGTGCGTCGCCTTGAAGTAGGCGACCTGAATGATGTCCGAAAGCGTCTCGCAGATGTAGACGATGCCGACGAGCAGCAGCACGAGCGGCATATCGTAGGCGAACGCCAGTCCCGCCACCGCACCGCCGAGGAAGAGCGAGCCGGTGTCGCCCATGAAGACCTTGGCGGGGTGGAAGTTGTAGACGAGGAAGCCGATGAGTCCGCCGACCATCGCCGCGGCAAAAACGCCGAGATCGTTCTCATAGCCCCACCATGAGCCGACCACCGCGAAGAACAGCGCCACCGGCACCGTCACGCTGCCAGCCAGACCGTCGATGCCGTCGGTGATGTTGACGGCGTTGACCGTGCCGACGATGACAAAGGCCGCAAAGATCATGTAGACGACCCAGTTGAGAATGATGTAGGTGTTCGCGAACGGAATGTAGAGGTTCGGCGTCAGCATCCCCTCATAGCGCATTAGGCAGAGAAACACCACCGCCGCGGCAAGCTGGAGGGCAAACTTCTGGATCGCCGTCAAGCCGAGGTTCCGGTGCAGCTTCACCTTCTGAAAATCGTCAAGGAAGCCGATCAAGCCGAACACGGCGGCAAAGGCAAACACATAGAGATGCGCGAAGCTGCCCGCACGCATGGCGTCCCAGCCGAACACGAGAATGGTGACGAGGATGCCGAAAATGAACATCAGTCCGCCCATCGTCGGCGTACCGGACTTGCCGGCGTGCCAGGTCGGGCCGTCCTCGCGGATGCTCTGTCCCGCCTTGAGCCTGCGCAGCTCGGGGAGCAGAAAGCGTCCGGTGACAAGCGTGATGAGAAAGCTCACAATGCAGGCAGCGATCAGTTTCATAGCGTGTTCCCTCCGCCGCGCAGAGCGCGGCTCTTTCGTTTTTTATTGGCTCAGATGCTCACGCACCACCTGCCGCTCGTCGAGCGGCAGCGTCTCAGCGCCGACCACCTGATAGGTCTCGTGTCCCTTGCCCGCGAGCACCACCACGTCACCGGTGCAGGCGTGGTCGAGCGCATAGGCGATGGCCTCGCGGCGGCTTTCCAGCACGGCAAACGGCGTCGCGCTGTCCACCATGCCGGCGAGGATCTCGTGCAGAATGGCGTAGGTGTTTTCCGTGCGGGGATTATCCGAGGTGACGATCACCTCGTCCGCGAGCTGTGCGGCGATGCGCCCCATTTCGGCGCGCTTCGTCCGGTCGCGGTCGCCGCCGCAGCCGAACACGACGAGCACGCGCGCGTCGGCAAAGCCGCAGACGGTCGATAGAATATTCTTCAGCCCGTCGGGCGTGTGCGCGTAGTCGATGAGCACGGTGTAGTCCGTGTCCGTCGGCACCACCTCCGCCCTGCCGCGCACGCCCTGACAGAGCGAGAGAGCCTGCGCCGCGTCCTCGAGCGGAATGCCGAGAGCCTGCGCCGCGGCGAGCGCGGCGAGCGCGTTGTAGAGCGAGAACGCCCCGGGAATGTGCAGCGTCACGGGGATGTGCTCGCTGTCGCTGCACGCGGTGAAGCTTACGCGGTCGGCGCAGTACTGCGCGTCCCAGCCGACGAGATCGTTTGCAAGTCCCTGTCCGAAGCGCGTGACCGGACAGGTCACATTTTCGAGCAGCCGCGGCGTCCACGGATCGTCGCCGTTGACGGCGGCGGCGCGGCATTGGCGGAACAGCCGGGCCTTGGCGCCGCAGTAGGCTTCCATTGTACCATGGTAGTCAAGATGATCCTGCGTGAGGTTGGTGAACACGCCAAGCGCGAAGCCGATCGCGCCCACGCGCCTTTGCACCAGCGCGTGAGAGGAGACCTCCATCACCACATGGGTGCAGCCCGCGTCCGCCATTTCGCGCAGCAGACGCTGGAGCGTCAGCGCGTCGGGCGTGGTGCACTCGGCGGGCAGAACGGTGTCGCCGATCATGTTCTGATTTGTGCCGATCAGCCCGACCTTCGCGCCCAAGCAGCGCTCAAGGAGCTGCTTGAGAAGGTATGTTGTGGTCGTCTTGCCGTTTGTGCCGGTCACGCCGACCACCGTCATGCGTTCCGCCGGCTCGCCGCACCACCTTGCGGCGAGCCTCGCCGCCGCCTCGTGCGCGTCGGGGACCAGTACGCAGGGCACGTCTTCGATCTCCCGCTCCGTGACCACGCACGCCGCGCCGCGCGCGGCGGCCTCTTTGGCATAGTCTGCGCCGTCCTCCCTCGCGCCATGCAGGGCGAGGAAAAGGCTTCCCTCTCCCGCCGCGCGGGAATCGAGGGTGAGGTCATATATCTCCGTCCGCGCATCCGCGCGGAGGAGTCGAAAGTGATCAAGGGCGCTCAAAAGCTCGCCGAGCTTCGTAGGCGCGTCGTCCTTTCTCCGTCAAGTCTTGCTCTCTTTTGCGGTTTTTAATCCGTCACCGAGCTGTCGCTGAACTGGACGCGCACCACCGTGCCCGCCGCGGTCTCCGTGCCCGGCGTCTCCGACTGGGAGATGGCGCGCACGCTCGCGGAGCTGCCGCCGGTCGCGCCGGAGACGGACATGATGAGTCCCGCGTCGGTGAGCTTGCGGTTGGCAGCCGCGGCGCTGTCGCCCACGACGTTCGGCACGATGCACAGCTCTGTGGATTTCTCCGCGCCAAGGTAGAGGATGATCTCCGCGTTGTTCGGCACGATCGCGCCGCCGAGCGGCGTCTGGTCGGTGACGGTCTCGCCGTCGCCGACGGTGCGGCAGGAGAAGCCCTCCTCCTTGAGTTTTGCCGCCGCCTCGTCGCGCTTGAGCCCGACGACGTTCGGCACGGTATGATCCGCGCCGACGAGCTCATCGGCGCTGTAGGTCGGCTCGATGCCGAGGTAGGGCAATATCTCCGCCATGATGCTCGATGCCACAGGCGCGGCCATGTTGCCGCCGGATCGGTAGGTGCCGGTGTCGTTGCTGGCGCTGCTGAGGGTGAGGAGCATCATGATCTGCGGGTCGTCCGCCGGCGCGCAGCAGGTGAACGAAACGGTGACGCTCCCGTCGATCTGGTCGGCGGTGCCGGTCTTGCCGCCGATGCGGTAGCCCGCGACCTTGCCGTTCTTGCCCGTGCCGTACTCGACCTCGTACTCCATGATCTCGCGCACGGTCTTGGAGGTATCCTCGGAGATGACCTGCCGCAGCGGGGTGGTGTCATGGCGGTACTTGACGTTGCCGCTCTGGTCGAGCACCTCGGAGACGATGTAGGGCGTGCGGAGGTAGCCGCCGTTGACGCAGGCCGCCTGCGCGTTGATGAGCGAGAGCGGCGTGACGTTGAAGTTCTGGCCGAAGGCGTAGCACGCCAGCGCCAGCGTGGAGTATTCGATCTCCTTGTTGACAAAGCCGCTCGCCTCGCCCGTGGTGTCCACACCGGTCTTTCCAGTGAGGCCGAAAGCCTTCATGTAATTGTAGAAGGTCGTGTTGCCGAGACGCAGGCCGATGTTGATGAACGCAGGGTTGCAGGAATTGGCGAACGCCGTGATGAGGTCCTGATGGCCGTGACCGGGCGCGCGCTTGGAGCAGTTGATCTTCGCGCCCTCGATGACGACATAGCCCGGGCAGTTGAAGGTGTCGGACATCTGGACCTTGTTCTCCTCCAGCGCCATGGCGAGGGTGAGGATCTTGAAGGTCGAGCCGGGCTGGAAGGTATCGTTGATGGCCTTGTTGCGCCATTGCATATTTTGCAGCGCGCCGGCCGCCGCGTCAAACTCCTCGTCGGTCATGCCTGCGGCAAGCATCTCCCTGTTGTAAATGCTCGCGGGGGCGTTGAGGTCGTAGGTCGGCAGCGACGCCATCGCGAGGATGCCGCCCGTGTTGACGTCCATGACGATGCCGGTCGCGCCCACGCCCGTGCCGTAGCGGCTCTCGAGCTCCTCAAGGCCCTTTTCGAGGTAATACTGCACCGTCTTATCGAGGGTGGTCACCAGACTGTCGCCGTTCTCGGCGTCGAAATACTGCTCATACTGGTAGAGCAGCGCGTTGCCGTTGGCGTCGCGCGCGGAGACGACCATGCCCTTTTCGCCGGTCAGCTCCTCGTCGTACACGGCCTCAAGGCCGTAGGCGCCGCCGTTGGCGTTGACAAAACCGATGACGTGCGCGGCGAGCGAGGAATAGGGGTAGTAGCGCTTGGAGGTCGGCTCCAGAAAGACGCCCTTGATGCTGTTGTCGCTGATAAACACGCGGACCTTGTCCGCCGTCTCCTGCTCGACCTTCTTCTTGATGACCTTGTACTGCGAGGCGGTGTCCTTCATGTCGTCGAGGATGTCGCCCGGGTCCACGCCGAGGATCTCGCCGAGGCCGTTTGCGATCAGATCTTGATCCTGCTCATTTTTGGCAACATCGAGGGGCGAGATGCAGACGTTCTCCGCTGTGGAGGAGAGAGCGAGGATGTCGCCGTTTTTATCGTAGATGGTGCCGCGGCTCGCCTCCACGGTCGTGCGCAGCGTCTGCTGGCGCACGGCGAGCGTCTTGAGCTCGTCGTGCTGCTTGATCTGCAGCTTGTAGAGCTGGGCAAAGAGCAGCAGAAACGTGCCGATGCCCAGCAGCGCCAGCAGCAGAAGCGTTCGCTGCTGGATGATGCGGTTGGCGCGGCGCGCGCTGTCCGGTTTTCTTTTCGGGGGTGTCGGCACGGTCTTTCCTCCTCATACGGCAAGGGGCATAATGGCAAAACAAGGAGTAAGGAAGCTCCTTACTCCTTATGTATAGGCTTCGCTCAACTGAAATATTCCACCACGCTGAAAACGCCCTGCCCCAGCGAGGTGAACACACGGCTGAGCACGCTGACGTTCTGCGTTTCGCAAAGCTCCACGCTGTCCGGCGCGGAAAGGTCGATGTAATTGATCTGCGAGGAGCTGGGCTTGTTCATGCCCGCGGCGGCCGCCGCCGCCTTGACCGTTTCAAGATCAAAGGTGCGCTCGTACTGCGTGAGCAGCGCGACGTGCTCGGCGTCGAGCGTCTTGAGTTCCTTCTGCATCGAGACCACATCGGCGGAAATGCTCGTGAGCTGCGCGTAGCTCATCAGCACGACCACGACCATCGCGGCCAGCGCGGCAAAGCCGAGCACCAGCACACCGGAGACTCTCTGCCGCTCGCGCACGCGCGGACGGACGGCCTTCTTCTCCTGCCTGCGCGGCGGGCGGATGAACTCCTCGCGCGGCTGCTCCCGCTGCTCGCTCTCGCGGCGCGGCGCGCGCCGCTCGGCATAGCGCTCATCGTAGGCGAGATTGCCGACAACACGTCCGCCGCCGTATCTGTAATTTTGTCTGCTTCGGCTCGTGCGTGCCATGGCGCTCTCCTTCGTGAAAGATCTGCTTTCTCAGCATTTTTCCGCCACACGCAGCTTGGCGCTGCGGGCGCGGGGATTTTCGTTCAGCTCTTCCTCGCCCGAAACGATGGGCTTGCGGGTGATGAGCTTCATTTTTGGTTTCTTGCCGCACACGCACACCGGAAACTCCGGCGGACAGGTGCAGCCCGTGGCGAGCGCTTGCAGCTCGCGCTTGACGATGCGGTCCTCGAGCGAATGGAACGTAATGACCGCAAGCCGCCCGCCCGGCTTGAGATTCTTCTCGGCGGCACGGAGCATCGGCGGAAGCTCGCCGAGCTCGTCGTTGACCGCGATGCGGATGGCCTGAAAGCTCCGCTTGGCGGGGTGCTGCTTTTCGCGCAGCGCCGCGGCGGGCATCGCCGAGCGGATGAGATCCGCCAGCTCCAGCGTGGTTTCGATGGGCTTTTCCGCGCGGTACGCGCAGATCTTCTTCGCGATGGCGGGCGCGTAGCGCTCCTCGCCGTATTCGTAGAGGATGCGCTTGAGCTCCTCATAGCTGACGGTATTGACCAGCTCGCGCGCGGTGTAGCTTGCGCTCTCGTCCATGCGCATATCGAGCGGCGCGTCCTGCTTGTAGGAAAAGCCGCGCGCGGCATCGTCGAGCTGCGGCGAGGAAACGCCGAGGTCAAAGAGCATCCCGTCCACGCCGCAGACGCCCAGCTCACGCAGCACGTCGTCGAGCGCGCTGAAGTTGGAGTGTACCAGCGTCACGCGGTCCATATAGTCCGCGAGCCGCCGCTGCGCCGCCTCGATGGCGGTCTCGTCGCGGTCGAGGGCAATGAGCCGTCCTCCCGCCGTCAGGCGGCGGACGATCTCCAGCGAGTGGCCCGCGCGGCCCAGCGTTCCGTCGAGGTAAACGCCGTCCGGCCGGATGGCGAGCGCGTCCAGACATTCGTGTAGCAGCACCGGCTTGTGGCCGTAGTTGATCTCTTCCATCTCAGAAGCCCAGCTCCTCCATCACGGCGGCGAGGTTCTCGGGGTTGAGCTCCTCGGCCTCCAGCGCAGCCCAGCGCTCCGCATTCCAGATCTCGGCGCGGTTCGATACGCCGATGATGACCACGTCCTTATCCAGCCCCGCGTAGGCGCGCAGCTTCTGCGGCAGCAGGATGCGGCCCTGGCTGTCCGGCTCGCACTTGGCGGCGTTGGCGAACAGCGGGCGCATGGCCTTGGTCTTGGTGTAAGGCAGGCTCTCGAACTTCTCAGTGAACTTCGCCCAGCTCGCGTCGGAATAGACGCTCAGGCAGGAGTCCATGCCCATGGTGACATAAAAGGTCTCGCCCAGCTCCTCGCGGAGCTTCGCGGGGATGAACACTCTGCCCTTGGCGTCGATGCTGTGCTGATACTGACCGGTCAAAGCGCTTCCCCCTTTCGGCGATCCTTGAAGCTGTTGTGGAGAGGGCAAAGCAGCGGCTCCCTCTTTTTTCGGGGAAGTCGCTTCGCTCCACTCTCCTGCACTTTTGGGTCAGCAGCACCACTTTTGCACACTTAGCACCACTTTCCCCCACTTCGTATTCTGAGTATACATAAAACGCTTTTGAAATGCAAGCAGAAATTTTCTTTGTTTTCAAGGTTTTCGCGCGCTTTTTTGCCAAATTCTTCCAGCGTTTTTTGCTGAAACTCAAACGCGCGTTTTATTGTCGAAAGAGCGTGAAAAAACGCGCCACAATATCTTGTGGCGCGTTTTACCCTCATCGCAAAATATGTTCAAATTGAAAAACTCTTGAAAAGCCTTTGTCAGATGTAACGAATTTTACTTGTCCTCTTTGTCGTTTTTCTCCAAAGACTTGTTCAGCTCCTCGCGGCGGCGCTGCATCTGCTCGTTGGACGCGGCGCGGAAGCGCACGCGCGTCTGCTTGACCTCGTCGAGCGCCATCTGGACCGCCTCCTCCGTGCGGCGCAGAACGTCCTCGGAGTAGTCGTTCGCCACGCGATACATCTCGCGCGAACGCTCCTCGGCGCGGGTGACGATGTCGTGGCCCTTGGCGCGCGCGGCGGTGAGCACCTCGCTCTCGGAGACCTTGCTCTTGGCCTCGAATTCCGCCTTCTGCATCATGCGCTCGACGTCGCGCTTGGCGGCCTCCACATACTCGTCGCGGGCGCGGACAAGCTCCTGCGCGCGCTTGAGCTCCACCGGCATCTGCGCGCGGATCTCATCGAGCAGGTCGAGCGCCTCGTCGCGGTTGAGCACGCACTTGTCGTTCGACAGCGGCGCGTTCTTCGCCTCGTCGATCATCTCATACAGCATATCCAGCAGCTTCTGTACATTCTCTTCAGCCATCGTTATCCCCTATCCTTTCCTCTTATCCGAGCAGCGGCCGCAGCCGGCAAATACTTCTCGAGCGGCTGATGATACTTCACCATCTCGCGCGCCATGGTCGATGAAATGTGCTGGTGCGCGGGCTCGGCGCACAAAAGCACCGTATCGAGCGCGCCGCCGGACACATCCTTATAAATGAGCGAGAGCTGATACTCCGCGTCGAAATCCACGCTGTTCCGCGCGCCGCGCACGAGAAAGTGCGCGCCCTTCTGCGCGGCAAAGTCCGTCAGCAGCCCGTTCCACAGCGCCGCCTCGACGTTGCCGAGCGGTGCGACGCTCACGCGCATCAGCTCCAGCTTCTCCTCGTCCGTGAACATCGGGTGCGTCTTTTCGCCGTTCGGCACGATGGCGACGTACACGCGGTCAAAGAGCTGTGCCGCGCGCTCGATGATATCCATGTGGCCGAGCGTCACGGGGTCGAAGCTGCCGGGAAACACGGCGATGCGTTCCTCTCTCATGTCGTCTCCTCCCCGTCGCGGCGGTAAAGCGTGACCTTGATCCTGCCGTAGCGGTACTCGCGCGCGACGCGGTAGGGCGCGCCGAGCTTGGGCAGCTCCTTTTCCACCGGACTCTCCGCGATCATTATACCATCGGGCGCAAGAATGTCAAATCGCGCGATGTGCGCGACGGCGCGCTCGAGCAGATCGTCCGCGTAGGGCGGATCGAGGAAAATGAGATCGAATTTCTCGCGCAGGGCATTGAGATAGGCCATCGAGTCGCCGCAGACGACCTGCGCGCCGTCCTCCAGCCGCGTGAGCGCCAGATTCTCGCGGATGAGCTTCACCGCGTCGGCGCGCCGGTCCACGAACACGGCGCGCTGTGCGCCGCGCGAGAGCGCCTCGATGCCGAGCTGCCCCGTCCCCGCGAAGAGGTCGAGCACGCGCGCGCCCTCCACCTCGAACTGGATGGCGGAGAAAATGCCCTCCTTGACCTTGTCGGTGGTCGGGCGGGTCTCATACCCCTTTAATTCATTCAGCCGGCGTCCGCGCGCCGAGCCGGTGATGACTCTCATACCGTTTTCCGTTCCTTCTTTCGGTTTCTTTTTACATCCTACAAAAAAGCGGCGCACATTGCAAGTGGTCACGCAAAAATATTTTTTCTCGCCCACTCTCCGTTTTTTCAGACATTTTGGTGAAAACTGCCCAAAATGCAGGTTTTCCTGCACCGGGTATTGCAAAATATGTTTCGATGTTGTAAAATACAGAAACACTTATAAGCAGCATCTATAAATTACTGCTTATAGGGAAAATTTTAGGAGAGAGTGTGTATTATGGAAAAGAAAAAGCTCAGCCTGCCGGTACAGATCTTAATTGCTCTGGTGCTCGGCATCGTGGTCGGCCTTGCCTTCTACTTTATGGGCAAGCCCGAGATCACGACCAACTACCTCAAGCCCTTCGGCACCATCTTCGTCAACCTTCTCAAGTTCATCGTCGTTCCCGTTGTCCTGCTGTCCATGATCGACGGCATCATCTCCATGGGCGACATGAAGAAGGTCGGCTCCGTCGGCTGGAAGACCGTCGCGTACTTCCTCGTCACCACCGCCGTCGCCTGCGTCATCGGTCTTGTGTTTGCGAACATCTTCAACAACGCCGGCCTCTTCCCCACGCTCCAGCTCGTGGACGGCGCGACCTGGGATAAGGCCACCAGCGCCAACTTCATGGATACCCTCATCGGCATCTTCCCCAGCAATATGTGGCAGTCCTTCAGCACCGCCAATATGCTGCAGGTCATCGTCATCGCCATTCTCCTCGGCGGCGGCATCCTTGCGGCGGGCGAAAAGGGCAAGCTCGCGCAGGACCTCGTTTCCTCCCTCTACGCGGTCATTGAGCGCGTGATGGCGTTCATCATCTCCCTGAGCCCCATCGGCGTGTTCACCATGATGGCGTGGGTCGTCGCCACGCAGGGTCCCGAGATCCTCGGCTCCCTCGGCATCGTCATCGGCTGCGCCTACATCGGCTACATCGTCCATGCGGTCCTGTGCTACTCCTTCTCCGCCAAGGCGTTCGCCGGCATCAGCCCCATCACGTTCTTCAAGAAGGCGTCCCCGGCTATGATCTTCGCTTTCACCTCCACCTCCTCCGCCGCGACCATCCCCCTAAGCATGGAGTGCTCCGAGGACCTCGGCGCGGAGAATGACGTTTCCTCTTTCGTCATCCCCCTCGGCGCGACCATCAACATGGACGGTACCGCCATCTATCAGTGCGTCGCCACCATCTTCCTCGCCACCTGCTGCGGCATGACCCTAACCGTGGGCCAGATGGTCACCATCGTCGTCACCGCGACCCTCGCCTCCATCGGCACCGCCGGCACGCCCGGTGCGGGCATGATCATGCTGGCTATGGTGCTCCAGGCCATGAACATCCCCGTCGATATGATCATGATCATCTACGGCGTGGACCGTCTGTTCGACATGGGCCGCACCTGCCTGAACATCACCGGCGACATCTCCTGCGCGCTCTGCGTCACCAAGTGGGAGAGCAAGAAGACCGCCGTCAAGTAAGGCAAGCGTCCTCGCTTTCAAAAGCATACCAAAGGAAGTGCCGTTTCTCTCTGAACCGTTTCCCACCAAGAGGACAGTGAAAAAACAAGGTTTTTCTCGGTCAGCAGCCATGTGCTGCTGACCGCTTTTTATGCGGCATAACAATGCTCCCTCCATGATTGACAGTTTGCTTTTTACTGTCTTTCATAGAGGGAGCATATCAGTACGGCTGCGTTCCTTTTTGTGTGCAGTACGCTTACTCCTGAGCGGGAGTCTCGGCAGGTGCTTCGGCGGGAGCGGCCTCGGGAGCGGCCTCGGTGACGTCGGCACATTCGGCCTCGACGGGCACATCCTCACCCTGCAGCTCAGCAATCTTCGCCTGGCTGGCGCGGATGGCGGCGACGATGTCGGCGACCGCCTCGGGAGCCTCGCCCTTGAGCTCGGAAACATACCACTCGCCGATGGCGCGGTAGTTCTTCTCGATGGCGCGCTGCTCGCCGGCGATGGCGACGTTGATCTTGACGGTCTCGGCGGCGTCCTGCGCCTTCTCGCTGGCGATGGCGGCGACCTCCTTGCCCTTTTCGGCCGCGGCAAACGCGACGTCCTGTACCTTCCTGCTCAGATCCTCAAAAAATGCCATGATCTTCTTCTCCTTTCTATTATGCGGGGTTTTCCTGTTGCCCCTATTATACGCGCACATTTCTTCGCTTGCAAGCGGAGAAATGCACGAGAATGTAAATATTTTGTGTCCGTTATCCGAATCGTTCGGCACATTTCATGCCTTTTCGATCCAACCGCAGGCGCAGCTCACCGCGCGCTTCCACAGCCGGTATTTTTCGTCGCACTCCGCCTGCGCCCGCTCGGGGGAGAACACGCAGTCGCTCACGCGCAGGGCGCGCACCTCGTCCATGCTCTGCCAGAAGCCGACGGCAAGGCCCGCCAGCGCCGCCGCGCCGAAGGCGGTCGTCTCCACCATCCGAGGGCGGTCCACCGGGATGCGCAGCAGGTCGGACTGAAACCGGAGCATCACGTCGCTCACGCTCGCCCCGCCGTCCACGCGCAGCACGGTGATCTCACAGCCCGCGTCCTGCCGCATGGCGTTCATCAGGTCGGTCACCTCGAAGGCGATGGCTTCGAGCACCGCGCGGGCGATGTGGGCGCGCGTCGTCCCGCGCGTCACGCCGACGATGCAGCCGCGCGCGTACATATCCCAGTACGGCGCGCCGAGTCCGGTGAAGGCGGGCACGAGATAGACCCCTCCCGCGTCCGGCACGCTCTCGGCGAGGAGGTCGCACTCGTGCGAGGTGCCGATCAGCCCCAGCTCGTCGCGCAGCCATTGGATGGCGCTGCCGGCATTGAACACGCTGCCCTCGAGCGCATAGGTCGTTTTCCCGCCGAGGCTCCACGCCACCGAGGTCACAAGGCCCGCGCGCGAGCGCACGGCGCGCTCGCCGACGTTCATCAGCGTGAAGCAGCCGGTGCCATAGGTGTTTTTCGCCTGCCCGCGCTCGTGACAGCCCTGCCCGAAGAGCGCCGACTGCTGATCGCCCGCCGCGCCGCAGACCGGAACGCCCGCGAGCGCCTCCAGACCCTCGATGCCGGGCACAACTGTGCCGTAGATCTCGCTGTTGGAAACGGGGCGGGGGAGCAGGCACATGGGGATATCGAGGAGCCGACACAGCTCCTCGTCCCACGCGAGCGTGTGGATGTTGAAGAGCATCGTGCGGCTGGCGTTGGAGTAGTCGGTCACATGGGCGGCCCCGCCGGTGAGACGCCAGATGAGCCACGTTTCCACCGTGCCGAAGAGCAGCTCGCCGCGCTCGGCGCGCTCCCGCGCGCCGGGAACGTTGTCGAGCAGCCATTTGAGCTTCGTGCCGGAGAAGTAGGAGTCGATGACCAGACCCGTCTTCTCCGCGATCGTCTCCGCCGTGCCCGGCGTTTCCTTGAGCCTGTCGCAGATAGCCGCCGTGCGGCGGCATTGCCAGACGATGGCGTTGTACACCGGCTCACCGGTCGCCTTGTCCCACAGGACCGTCGTTTCGCGCTGGTTCGTGATGCCGATGCCCGCGATGCGCGCGTCCGGCCCGAGCCCTTCGAGCGCCTGCGCGGCCACGCTGCGCTGGCTCTCCCAAAGCTCCAGCGGGTCGTGCTCGACCCAGCCGGGCTGCGGGTAGTGCTGCGGAAAGGTCTGCTGCGCCATCGCGGTGACGCGGCCGACGCGGTCAAAGAGAATGGCGCGGGAGCTGGTCGTGCCCTGGTCGAGCGCAAGGATGAAACTGCCCATAAATACCCCCTGTTATTTCCAAAAGCGATGTGGTATACTAAGACAACGCAATGAAAGCGGCGCTACCCTAAGATCACCCGTTTTTCGGATTATATCATACAAAGGAGCCTTGCGCTATGGAGAATCGAAAAGAATTTACCTTTCCCTCCGCTGACGGAAGGACCGCCATCCACGCGGTCGAATGGCATCCTGCGGGGAAGCCGGCCGGCATTTTGCAGATCGCGCACGGCGTGGCGGAGTATGCGCTGCGCTACGAGCCGCTCGCGCGCTTTCTGAACGCGCACGGCTTCCTGATCGTGGCGAACGACCACCTCGGCCACGGCGAGTCGGTCGCCGAGGGCGCGCCGCGTCTCTACTTCGGCGAAAAGGGCAGCTGGCAGCACGTCGTGGACGATATGTACACGCTCCGCTGCCGGACCGGCGAAGCCTATCCGGAGCTGCCGTACTTTATCATGGGCCACTCGATGGGCTCGTTCCTCACGCGCACCTACCTCATCCGCTATCCCGGCACGGTCAGGGGCGCGATCCTGATGGGCACGGGGCAGAATCCCGACGCAATGCTCGTCGGCGGCAAGGCGCTTGCAAGCGTGCTGGCAAGGAAGGTCGGGCGCGAGAACGCGAGCGACGTCGTGGAGAAGCTCGCCTTCGGCGCCTACAACAGGGCCTTCGCGCCCAACCGCACGGGCTATGACTGGCTGAGCGTGAGCGAGGAAAACGTGGACGCCTACATCGCCGATCCGCTCTGCGGCGGCATGGCGAGCACAGGGCTGTTCCTCGAGCTGCTTGACGGCATGGCGTTCATCAAGAGGCCCGCCAACCTGCGGCACATGAACATGGCGACGCCCGTGCTCTTCATCTCCGGCGACCGCGACCCCGTGGGCAACATGGGCAAGGGCGTGCGCGCGGCATACGAGAGCTTCCGCCGCGCCGGTGTGCGCGACGCGGAGCTGAAGCTCTATCCCGGTCTGCGCCACGAGATATTGAACGAGGACTGCCGCGCGCAGGTCTACGACGATCTTTGGGACTGGATCGAGCGGCATAACGGTTAAACGAAAAGCGTGGGCTCCGCCCACGCTTTTTTCTATGCCGTCCGGTGTTTCCGCCGCAGGCGGCTCGGGGCGAGCAGGTCGATGTCGCCCCAACGCAGCAGCACGCCGGTGCTCCACAGCGCGTCGATGCCGAGGCAGAGCAGCACGGT
>DJRC01000046.1:20276-22577 GCA_002437735.1 Oscillospiraceae bacterium UBA6370
GCGGGATGTCGGTGGCGAGAGCCGCCAACGCGGGCTGCACGAGGCGCACGGCGAGCGCACCGAGCACGCCCCACGCGAGCGAGAACGGCAGACAGATGCGGCCGTTGATGTCCGTTTTTGTCGCGCTGTAGTCCCAGAAGCGCACGCCGAGCACGGCGTCGCAGAAAAGATGGACGGCGTATTCCGCCGTCGTGGCGGTGATGCTGCAGAGCAGCGCGAGCTCCCAGAGCTGGTCGACGCGCTCCGCGCCCAGCGCGAGCACGGCGCACATCGCAAGACCGTACACGGGGCAGACGGGCGCGAGCAGAAAGCCCTTCCGCACGCGGTGCTCCGCGTGTGTGAGAGCTGCGAAGAGCTTTTCGAGCAGATAGCCCAGAAAGCCGTAGCCGAGAAAATACCAGAAATACGCCATCGCGTCCGTTCACCTCCTGCACCGCAGTTTGCCCGCGCGAGGCGGAAAAATGCACCGCGGCGGCGTTGCAAAGAATGGAAAAACGTGATACCATAGGCGGCAGAAGGAAAAGAGGGAGGACGAGCTATGGCAGACCGTTGGGAGGAACTGGAAAAGCGCTGTCAAAACTGCCGCGAGTGCTCGCTGTGTGAAACGCGGACGAATGTGGTCTTCGGCGTCGGCAGCCGCACGGCAGAGATCCTGTTTGTCGGCGAGGGCCCCGGCGCACACGAGGACGAGCAGGGCGTGCCCTTTGTCGGCAAGGCGGGACAGCTGCTCGACGATATGCTCGCCATCATCGGCCTTGACCGCACGATGGTCTACATTGCGAACATCGTCAAGTGCCGCCCGCCGCAGAACCGCGATCCGCTCGGCGTGGAGCAGGACGCCTGCATCGGCTACCTGCGCGAGCAGGTGACGCTGCTGCGCCCGAAGCTGATCGTCTGTCTCGGCCGCATCGCGGCGATGCGCCTAATCCGCGAGGACTTCAAGATCACGCGTGAGCATGGGCAGTGGGTGAAAAAGGGCGGCTTTGAGCTCATGGCGATGTACCACCCCGCAGCGCTGCTGCGCGATCCCGCGCGGCGGCCCGACGCCTTTGAGGACTTGATGAGCCTGCGCGAAAAGATCCGCGTGGTGTGCGAGCACACACTGCTACCGGAAAAGCTGTGAGAATGAGAAAAAAAGTGAGGCGTGTCACGCCTCGCTTTTCGTTTCCTCCTTGACCGTTCCGTCGGCCTTGGCCAGCAGAAAGACCGCCAGCAGGATGCAGAAAATACCGATGCCCAACCGCACGGTCAGCACCTCGTGGTAGACGAGGATGCCGATGACCACGCTCGTGAGCGGCTCGAAGGTCGAGAGCATGGACGCGCTCTGCGCGCCGATGAAGCGGTTGCCGAGCTGGAACAGCAGCGACGCCGCGGTGGACACGCAGCAGTAGAGCGCGAGCGCGCCGCGCGTGAAAGCGGTGGAGGGCCAGACGAATTCGCCCATCGCGAGCGTGATGCCGCCGACGAGCACGGCGGAAAAGACGCACAGCCAGAAGGCGAGCTTGAACGGTGCCATCGTCACCAGCCCGCTGGAGTTGAGATGCACGATGTAGTATGCCCACGCCACGCCCGAGGCGAGCGCGAGGAATACGCCGTAGGCGCTCACATCGCCGCCGGGGGTGTAGAAGCACAGGATGCCGGCAAAGCACAGCACGCAGCATACAATCTTGCGGCGGTTCGCCCTTTCGTAGCGGAAGGCGATGCAGGCAATGACCACCAGCACGGGATAGACGAAGTGCAGCGTGGTGGCAAGGCCCGAGGCGAGGTAGTTATAGGACGCGAAGAGCAGCGGACCGATGAGCCCGTAGCCGATGCAGCAGATCAGAATGTCCTTGAGCTCCTGTCGGCTCAGGCGCAGCTTTTCGCGCGTGCTGCCGCTTTCGCCGCATACAAGAAGAACGAAAAAAATAACGACGCCGGCGATAAGGCGGGCGAAGGTCTGCGTGAGCGAGTTGCAGCCGCCGATGTTGATGGTTTTGGAGAAGAGCGGGTTCAGACCGTAGAGGACCGCGGACAGAACGGTCAGAAAAATTCCCCTTGCCTGCATGGTTTTTGCCTCCGTTTTTCTTGCTGTTATTGGGGCATTATACAACGCGGAGGGGGGAAAAGCAACGGGTTGTTAACAAGTTAAAGCGATATTTTTCACCGGCTCGGAGCCGTCACAGCCACGGCGCAAGCGCCGCGCGCCAGCGCTCCGTGAGCGCCTGCGCGGACGAGCGCGCGTTGGCGGGACTGGTGGAGGGCAGCAGCTCCGCCCTTCCCCAGACGGCCTCGTCGTACCGGCGGTAAAAGCGGTAGGCC
>DJRC01000046.1:22635-23088 GCA_002437735.1 Oscillospiraceae bacterium UBA6370
CTAGGCCGTGCCGCCGTTGCAGAAGATGCGGCGGACCGGCGCGGCGTTTAGGATACGAGAGAGGTCGTTCGGCGCCACGTTCGTAATGCTCGCGTCGGACGAGCCGGCGATGTCGCAGGAGGCGATGACGTCCCACAGCGCGACGCCATGACGCAGGAGCAGGGACTTCTTTTCCGCCGCCGTCTGCGGCGTCCCCTCGCCGAGCACGGCGGCGAGCACGCGCCAGAAGCGGTTTTGCGGATGGCCGTAGAAGAACGCCGCCTCGCGCGACTTCACCGAGGGGAAGGAGCCGAGGATCAGTATTCTGCTGTTTTCGTCGTATACCGGCGCGATGGTGTGGAGCTGCGGCTGCTTTTCCATGGCGGTCCCTCCCTGTTTTCTCGCGGCTATCGTACCACGGCGGCGGAGAAAAAACAAGCGGGCGCGGCGGAAACCACCGGAGGAGGGGCTCTC
>DJRC01000027.1:0-16365 GCA_002437735.1 Oscillospiraceae bacterium UBA6370
ATACGCTGATCTCTCTTACAGGGAAGCGGCAGCGGCTCTTTGAGCCGCTGCCGTTTCCCGTTCAGCTTACGGGTCGCCGACGCCGTTTTCCCGCAGCCACGCGCAGATGGCGGCGTCCTCGGCCAGCGCGTGCTCCGAAAGCAGCCGCGCGAAGGCGGTGCGGTAGGCGAGGGGCTGCGCGTCGCGGTGGGAAACGAGCTCGACCTCAAGCGTCTGCTGAGTACCGCGGATCGCGTAGACCTCCAGACCGGCGTCGGGACGGTCCATCACGCGGCGCAGGTGCGAGCGCGAGCAGATCGTGGCGTAGCCGCCCGTGCGGCAGAGGTCGATGTGCAGGTCAAAGCTGCTCACGCGGACCGGAATATCCGGCGCGGCGCTCTGCCGCAGCAGAAGCTGCTCCACGGCTTCGGTCGTTGTGCTGCTGTCGTGTCCTTGCACAAAGGGGACGCCCCGCAGCTGCGTCAAGTCCGCGCCGCAGCGGAGAAAATCCGCGCGCACGGCGGCATAGCGCTCGCCGAACCGGGACTCCATCGCGCGGCGGGAGAGCACAAGAAACAACGGCTCGCGGCACAGCGGCTCGCGCCGGAACAGCGCGTGCTGCGAAGCGTCTACGCCGAGGAAGAGGTCGAGCGCCCCGCCGAGTAGCAAAGCCTCCAGACTTCGCGTGTCGGCAAGCTGCACCTCGACCTCCACATGGGGGAACTGCCGGCGGAACTGCGTGACCGTCTGCGAAAGAAGGATGGCGCCGCGCGTGGTCGGCAGGCCGAGCCGCAGCGTGCCGCGCACGCCGCCGCTGACGTCGGCGAGCTCGTTTTCCATGTCGCCCTCCAGCGCGCGGATGCGCGTGAGGTAGCGCAGCATCGTCTCGCCCTCGACGGTCAGACGCAGTTTCGGTTTGCGCGTGAAGAGCGTCACGCCGTAGTGCTCCTCGATGCGCCGGATGTGGTCGCTCAGGCATTGGGGCGTGACGCAGGCAAGCTCTGCCGCACGGGAAAAATTCAGCTCACGCGCCGCGAGCAGGAACATCTGAAAGCTGGTCGTCATGGCGGTCTCCTCCGGTCGGTCGTTTTTTTTTAAAGCATACCAAGAAACAGGTTGTATATCAAGTTTTTTCTTGTAGTAAACAGTTAAAATTCCTGCTTTTCTTTTAAGAGAAGCCGCGCTATAATGGGGACAACCGATAAGACGAACGGAGAAACGGAGGAAAACACGATGGAAAGCTGGAAAGGAAACCGCACTCCCTCGAACCCGCAGGAGGGCTACTACGTCGGGCTGATGAATGCCTGCGGCTACCGCACAAAGGACCTGGAAAAGCCGGTCATCGGCATCGTCAACTCCTTTACAGACGTCAACCCCGGGCACCGCGCCTTCAAGGAGCTGGTGGGCTACGTCAAGGAGGGCGTGTGGGCGGCCGGCGGCACACCGGCGGAGTTCAACGTTCCCGCCCCCTGCGACGGCATGGCGCAGGGCGAGGGGATGCACTTCATCCTGCCCTCGCGCGACCTGATCGCCGGCAGCATTCAGGCGATGGCGAGCGCCCACGGTTTCGACGGACTGGTGTTCCTGTGCTCCTGCGACAAGATCGTGCCCGGTATGCTCATGGCTGCCGCGGCGCTCAACAAGCCCTGTATGTTCCTCACGGCGGGCAGTATGCTGCCCTACGAGGCGGACGAGGGCACCTACGTCACGCCAGACCTCAAGGAATCCATCGGTCAGCGCAACATCGACGCCATCAGCGAGGAGACCTTCACCCGCTTCCGTGAGAACATCTGCTTCTCCTGCGGCACCTGCTCGATGTACGGCACCGCCAACACCATGGGCGTATTCGCCGAGGTCATCGGTCTGGCGCCCATCGACAGCGCGACCATGCTCTTCTGCTCGTCCGCCAAGTACAAGCAGGCGCGCGACGTCGGCGAGCGCATCGTCACGCTGACGAAGGAGGGCGTGCGCTTTGCCGATATCGTGACCGAGGCGAGCCTCAAGAACGGCCTGCGCCACGTCGCTGCGACCGGCGGCTCGACGAACGCCCAGCTCCACATCTGCGCGCTCGCGCGCGTGATGGGCATTCCGCTGGATCTCGCGGCCTTTGACGAGATCCAGCGCGACGTGCCCTGCGTTGCGAAGTTCAAGCCGTCCTCGAAGTTCAATATGTACGACTATTATAAGGCCGGCGGCGTGGGCGCGACGATGAAGGCCATCGAGCGTTATCTCGACCCCGACGCGCGTCTGGCGACGGGCGGCACGGTGGGCGAGTTCCTTGTCCGCTTCCGCCGGAAGGTGAACCCCGAGATCATCCACACAGCCGATGAGCCGCTCTACCCAGACGGCTGCTTCGCCGTGCTGCACGGCAACCTTGCTCCCGGCGGCTGCATCGTGAAAAAGAGCGGCGTGGTACCCGAGATGTTCCACCACCGCGGTCCTGCGGTCTGCTTCGACTCCGAGGACGCACTGCGTGCGGCCATGACGGAGAAGTCCGTCAAGCCCGGCGATGTGCTGGTCATCCGCTACGAAGGCCCCAAGGGTGGACCGGGAATGCGTGAAATGTCCATTCCCGCAGCCATGCTCGTCGGCATGGGCCTGCACACGAGCTGCGCCATGGTCACAGACGGGCGCTACTCCGGCGCGACGCGCGGCCCCTGCATCGGCCACGTCTCGCCCGAGGCGTGGGACGGCGGCCCCATCGCCGCAGTGCGCGACGGCGACATGATCGAGATCGACATCGACAGGCACACCATCCGCCTCGAGGTCAGCGACGAGGAGCTCGCGGAGCGGCTGGGACACGTCAAGCGCCCTGCGCATCCCGCGCCCGGCGTGCTCGGCGCCTACCGCAAAGCGGTCGACAGCGTGAACGAGGGCTGCACCTGGCTCTACGGCAAGGAAGAATAAGAAAACGGCAAGCGCCGCGGTCACTGGACCGCGGCGCTTGTATTGTGTTTGTTTGCTGCTTCAGCGGAGCTTCACCGCGGCGAGCACGGCGGCCTTGCCGCCCGCTTTTTTGATGGCGAGGCGGCAGCCGTTCTCCTCACGGCGGCAGTAGACGCCCAACTCCTCGCCCTCCAGACAGGGGGCGGCATAGTGGACCTCTATCGACGCGATGCGGCCCGAGGCCAGCTCGGCAGCCGAGAAGCAGTCGAGCAGCACGCGGACGTAGGCGACATTGTTCATGTGACGGCCGAAGTCGATGTCCGTTGAGCGGACCGTATAGCCGCGCACGAAATTCTCCTGCGTCAGGTCGTCCGCGAAGCGGGTGGGGGGATCGGTGATGCCGGTGCGGTCGGAGAACGGGAAATCGGCGGGAAAGCCGGTCTGTGCGAACGGCATCAGCTTCTTTTCCGGACCGAGGACCGCCCACTGCGTGCGCCCGAGGGCGAGCAGCGTGCCGCCGCGGTGCAGACTGTAGCTGCGGTAGCAGCGCACGGCCTTGCTGTCGCATGGCTCCGGCCACGTTGCGGCAGTGAGCTCGTCCATGAGACCTGCGCGCTGCAGGAAGTCCACGCGCGTGTGGACGGTCAGCCAGAACTCGCCGCGCTTCGCCATCGCCGCGCCGCCGACGCCGATGAGCTCGGCGTGCTGGGCGGCGATGCCCTGAAAGATGGTGAAGGCCGCGAGGGGCGAGAGCTGCGCCGCGGCGTCGCAGTAGTCGGGCGTGACGGTGATGCTTTTTTCAAAAATACCCTGCTGCATAGCTGCCTCCGATGTGTGTTCAGCTCCGCGCGCGGCGGCTCAGCTGCTGCTGCGCCGCGTGGCGGCGGCGACGCTGCGCGTTCACCACGACGTAGACCATCATAATGATGGTGATGGCGTAGGGGATGATGCCGGTGAGGTCGGAGCTGACATAGTCCTGCAATCTCAGACCGATGGCGTCGAAGAAGCCGAACATCAGCGCCGCGAGGTAGGCCTTGGCGGGATTCGCCGCGCCGAAGATGACGCAGGCGAAGGCAATGTAGCCGCGGGAGTTGGACATATTCTCGGCGAAGGTGCCGTTGAGGTAGCCGAGCGACAGGTGCGCGCCTGCGAGCGCACACAGCACACCGCAGAGGATGCTCGCGAGCCACTTCATTTTTTCCGGCTCGATGCCGGCGGTGCGCAGCGTCTCGGGCTTTTCGCCGCTCGCGCGCAGCCAGAAGCCGTAGGGCGTTTTGTAGATGAACACCCACAGCACGAGGACAAAGAGCCAGGTGAGATACACAAACAGCGAATGGCCGTTGAGCACCGCGCCGAGGAAGGGGATCTTATCCAGCAGCGGAATGCTCACCGTCGGCAGGGAGGGGAAGCCCTTCGCGCCGGAGGTGCCGAACACGGAGCGGGAGAGATAGGTCGTCAGGCCGAGCGCGAAGGTATTGAGCGCGCAGCCGATGATGAACTCGTCCGAGCGGAACTTCACGACGAAGAGCGCGAAGAACAGGCCGACGAGCAGCCCCATAAGAAGCACCAGTCCCACGCCGCCCCAGGCGGAGGTAAAGAGATAGCTGCCGAACACGCCGAAGAACGCGCCCATGAGGATCATGCCGTCCATGCCGATGTTCATGATGCCGGCGTGCTCGGTGAGCGAGCCGCCGATGGCGGCGAGCGCCACGGGCGTGGCGCGGCGGAGCATCTCGTTAAAGGTACCGGAGGAGAAAATGCTGGCGAGGATCGCGGAAAGGTCATCCATGTTTCAGTTCCTCCTTTAAGCGTTCTTCGGCGGCGCGCTTGGCTCTGCGGCGCTCGTGCGCCGCGGTGAGCGAGCGGGTGATGCCGCTCTCGGCAGCCATGCAGAAGATGATAACGGTCTGAATGATGAGGTAGATCTGCGAGGGGATGCCGATAAGCTCCATGCCCTGTGCGCCGATCTTCAGCACGGCGAAGAAGAGCGAGAGGAGGATGACAGTCACAGGCTTATACTGCGCGATCATGGCGACCATCAGGGCCTCGAAGTAGTAGTCCTTGCTCACGCTGTCGCGGTAAAGATGCTCCACGCCGTAGACGCGGAACATACCGACCAGACCGCACATCGCGCCAGAGACGACCATGGAGAGCAGCACGATCTGATCGGTGCGCAGGCCGGAGAAGAAGGCGAAGCGCGGATTCTCGCCGGTGATGCGCATTTCGTAGCCGACGGAGGTGCGCTCCATCACATACCACACAAGGAAGGCCATCACCGCCGCGGCAAACACGGCGCTCGTGAGGTTGGAGCGGGGAATGACATTGCCGAACCAGTATTGCGCGCCGAGCTGTTCGGTCGCGGCGACCATGTTCTTATTGGCGTTCTTCCACGGGCCCTTGGCAAGGTACTGGCAGAGGTAAGCGGCAACGGTGTTGAGCATGATGGTGGTGATGACCTCATTGACCTTGACCTTCACCTTCAGAACGCCGGGGAGGAAGGCATACAGGCCGCCGACCGCCATCGCGGCGAGCGCCGCGCAGACGATGACAAGGAAGCGGGGCTGCCCATCCATCCACACGCCGACCTGCGCGGCGAAGATCGCGCCGAGGAGCAGCTGGCCCTCACCGCCGACGTTGAAGATGCCGACGCGCGCGCCGAGCACACAGGCAAGGCCGCACACGCACAGCACCATCGCGTACTCCAGAAAGTCGCCGATGTGGCGCGCGCTGTCGAACGCGCCGGAGAGCATCGCGCCATAGGCCTCGAGCGGATGGAAGCCGGAGACGGCGAGGATGCCCGCGCCGATGAGGAAGGCGAAGAGGATCGAGAGCAGCAGCGAGAGCAGATAGCGGTAATTCACCGCGCCTGCAAGCTTTTTCATGTCTTTGCCGCCTCCTTTCCCTCACGGTGGCCGGTCATGTACCAGCCGATCTCCTCCTTGGTGATGTCACTTGTGCGGAACTCGCCGGTGATGCGCCCCTCGTACATCGTGATGATGCGGTCGGACAGGCGGAACACCTCGTCGAGGTCGGCCGAGCAGAGGAGAATGGCACAGCCGGCGTTGCGCTTTTCGATGATGCGGGTGTGGATGAATTCGATGGCGCCCACGTCCACGCCGCGCGTGGGCTGGGCGATGATGAGCACGGGGGAATCAAACGAAAATTCACGCGCGACGACGACCTTCTGCATATTGCCGCCGGACATGGAGCCGACGGCGGTGTCGATGCCCGCACCGCGGATGTCGAACCTCTCATAGACCTCCTCCGCGTAGCGCTCGATGGAGCTGCGCCGCTGATGAAACGCGAAGCCGCTGAAGGCCGGATCGCGCTGCTTGCCCATGAGAAGATTGTCCGTCACGCTCGCGCTCCGGCTCACGCCGGTGGCGAGACGGTCCTCGGGGATGTGGGAGAGACCGACCTTGCGGATCTCGCCCGCCGTTTTTCCGGTGACGTTCTGCCCGCAGACCTCCACCGTGCCGCGCTCGACGCGGCGCATACCGGTGATGGCCTCCAAAAGCTCGCTCTGGCCGTTGCCCTCGATGGCGGCGATGCCGAGCACCTCGCCCGCGCGGACGGACAGGCTCAGACCGTCCACGGCGACCAGCCCACGGTCATCGCAGACCGTGAGGTCATGGACAGCAATCTGCTCCGCGCCCGCTTCGCCGGTCTTTTCCAGCCGGTCGTAGAGCACCGGGCGGCCGACCATCATCGAGGCGAGCTTTTTTTCGTCCACGTCGCAGGTGTTCTCCACGCCGATGAGCCGCCCCTTGCGCATCACGCCCACGCGGTCGCTGATCGCCATGACCTCGTAGAGCTTGTGTGTGATAATAATGACCGTCATGCCCAGCTCGCGCACCACGCGGCGGATGACGGCGAACAGCTCGTCCGTCTCCTGCGGGGTGAGGACGGCGGTCGGCTCGTCCAGAATGAGAATGTCCGCGCCGCGGTAGAGCGTTTTGAGAATTTCCACGCGCTGCTGAAGCCCCACGCCGATCTCGCGCACCACGGCGGCGGGATCGACCACGAGGCCGTACTCCTCCACCAGCTTTTGCGCGGCGGCTTCGGCGGCCTTGTTGTCAAAGAGCACGCCGAGCCTGCGCGGCTCGCGGCTCATCACGATGTTCTGCGCCACGGTGAAGCTGGGCACGAGCATGAAGTGCTGGTGCACCATGCCGACGCCCATGGAGATGGCGGTTTTGGGCGAGAAGCGCTCGACCTTCTTTCCGCGGATATACACCTCGCCGTTCGTCGGCTCGTGGATGCCGTAGAGAATGTTCATCAGCGTGGTCTTGCCCGCGCCGTTCTCGCCGACGAGGGCAAAGACCTCGCCCTTCCGGATGTCGAGCGATACATCGTCGTTGGCGAGCACGCCGGGGAACTCCATGGAGATATGGCGGAATTCGACTGCATTTTCCTGCAAGGCTCGTTACCTCACTTTCTTTGGAATAGAGGAAGCGGCGCGGCTTTTGCCGCGCCGCAAGGGGTTGCTGTCGGTTGAGGAAAGGGAGGGTGCTTACGCACGTGTGGTGTCGACCGTGATCTCGCCGGAGGCGATCTTCGCGGCCAGCTCCTCAACGGCGGCCTTGACCTCGTCGGGGACCTGCTGGGTCATGCTGCTGTCGCCGTAGCCGATGCCGACGTAGCCGGTCGCCATGTCGGCGGTCCAGGTGGTGCCGAAGCGGCTGTCGCCCGCCAAATAGGCCTTGACGGCGTCATAGATGGAGCTGCCGACCTCCTTCTTCATGGAGCAGATGATGACCTCGGGGTCGATGTACTTCTGGTCGCTGTCCACGCCGATGGCGTAGAAGCCCTTCTCCTTGGCGGCCTCGAACACGCCGTCGCCGCAGGCGGAGGCGATCTGGAAGATGACGTCCGCGCCCTGATCGTTCAGCGCGATGGCGCAGTCCTTGCCGACGGCGGGATCGTCGTAGGTGTTGGAGTAATTCTTCACCACGCTGATGTCCTTGCTGTTCTCGGTGCCGTAATACTCGGCGCCCTGCGTGTAGCCGACGATGAAGTCGTTGATGGTGTCGGCATCCTCGCCGCCGACCGCGCCGACCACGCCGGTTTCAGAGACTGCGGCGGCGATGTAGCCCGCGAGGAAGCTGCCCTCGTTCTGGGCGTAGGTGATGTTGAGCACGTTGGAAACGGGCGCGCTGGTGGCGTTATCGACCCAGATCCAGTTGACCTCGGGATAGTCGGGCGCGATGGTCTCGACGTTGTAGAATTCCCAGCCGACGCACACGACGATGTTCGCCTTCTCGGCGGCGTTCTTCATCTGAATGTCGTGGTTCTCATTGTTGCACTCGATGACGATGGGCGTCACGCCGAGGTCGGCGACCATGCGGTCTAGACCCTCCTTGGAGGAGTCGTAGAAGCTGCGGTCGCCGAGCTTGCCGGCCACGACCAGCGCGACGGTCAGGCCGTCGGCGTCGCCGCCGTTGCCGGCATCGTCGATGGGCGCGTCGTCCTTCTTGCCGCAGGCGGCAAGGCTGAGCACCATGACGGCGCACAGCAGCACAAAGAGTAGCTTTTTCATTCCAATTTACCTCTTCAAAGCATTGTAGTCTCTGCGCGGCGGATGCAGGAGAGCCGCGCAGGTATGCTCTATTATAGGCATTCCCGCGCGGCTTTGCAAGACATATCGCAAAAATCGCGTTGTATTTTGCGCTCAGGAGGGCGTTTTTTCGCCCAACGCCTCGCGCAGCGTGCGCCAGCCGAGCATGGCGCACTTCACGCGCGCGGGCATGTGGGAGACGTCGCGCAGGGCGGAGGCCTCCTCAAGACTGTCGATCTCCTCTTCGCTCGCCTCGCCGCGGATCATGCGCAGAAAGAGGTCGCCGAGCCGCAGAGCCTCCCCGCAGCTTTTGCCGACGATCATGCCGAGCATGATGTCGGTGGAGGCCTGCGAGATGGCGCAGCCGTCGCCGACAAAGGCCCCGTCGGCGATGGTATCGCCATCGAGCTTGAGCTTGAGCTGAATTTCGTCGCCGCAGCTCGGGTTCACGCCGTCGAGCACGAGGTCGGCGTCCGGCAGATCGTGCTTGAACTCCGGGCGGACGTTGTGCTCGGTAAGGATCTCGTTGTAAAAAGGATTAGTCGTCATAGCCCATACGCCCCCTGACGGTGGAGAGGCTGCCGATCAGCCGGTCCACATCGGTTTTATCGTTGTAGAATGCGAAGCTCGCGCGCACCGTAGCGTGATAGCCGAGGAAGCGGTGGAGCGGCTCGGCGCAGTGATGTCCTGCGCGGACGGCTACGCCGTCGGCGGCAAGCAGCTCGCTCACGTCGTGCGGGTGAACGTTGTCCACCACAAAGGTCAAGATGCCGTTGTGCTCCTCCGCCTGGTCCGAGCCGAGGATGCGGACGTGCGGCAGCGCACGCATCCGCGCGAGGGCGTCGGCGGTGACGGCCAGCTCGCGCGCGTGGATGGTGCCGAAGCCGACGCGCTCCACATAGTCGATGGCGGCGTGCAGGCCCGCCGCGCCCGCGGCGTTGACGGTGCCGGCCTCAAACCTGTGCGGCACCTCGGCGAACACCGCGCCCTCACGCGTGACAGACTCGATCATTTCGCCGCCCGTGAGGAACGGCGGCATCTCCTCCAGAAGCTCGCGCCGCCCGTACAGCGCCCCGATGCCCATGGGCCCGTAGAGCTTGTGGCCGGAGAAGGCGAGAAAGTCCGCGCCCAGCTCCTGTACGTTGACCGGCAGGTGTGGCGCGCTCTGCGCGCCGTCCATCACCAGCACTGCGCCCACGCGGTGCGCCAGCTCCGCGACCGCGCGGATGGGGTATTCGCGTCCGAGCACGTTTGAGACCTGCTGCAGCGCGACGACCCTTGTCCTTGCCGTGATGAGCGCTTCGACCTTGTTGAGGTCCAGACTGCCGTCCGGCTCACATTCCATGAATTTGAGCTGCGCGCCGGTGTGACGGCAAACCATCTGCCAGGGAAGGATGTTGCTGTGGTGCTCCATGGTGGAGATCAAGATCTCATCACCCGCCCTGACATGGCTGAGCCCATAGCTGTAGGCCACGAGGTTCAGCCCCTCGGTCGTGTTGCGGGTGAAGACGATCTCCTCGCTCTGCGCCGCGCCGAGAAAGCGGGCGACGGCGGTGCGGGCGCTCTCGAGCGCTTCGGTCGCCTCGATGCTCAGCGGGTAGAGTCCACGCAGGGGATTGGCGTTGTGGCGCGTATAGAAGTCCCGCTCCGCGTCCAGCACATACTGCGGGCGCTGGGCGGTGGCGGCGCTGTCGAGATAGGCGACGTCACGCTGCGCGAGCAGCGGGAAATCGGCTTTATAATTCGTGCTCATTCGCGTTCCTCCTTCGTACACAGGACCTGCGCGAGCGCGCCGAGGGCGCGCGCGGAAAAGGCTTCGTCCTCCGCCATGCGCGCAAGCCGCTCTACGGCGGCGCGGGCGAGGATGGCTTCGGCGGCGGCGCGGTCGATGCCGCGGCTGGCAAAGTAGAAGAGCGTGTCCGCGTCCAGCTCGCCGATGGTCGCACCGTGGCTGCCCTCGACGTTCTCCTCGGCGCAGAGGATAACGGGGACGGTCTTGTTCTCCGCGTCCTCGCCGAGGAGCAGGACAGTCTCGTTCTCGCTGCCGGCCGAGCCGGCGGAGCCGCGCTTGAAATCAATGGTGCCGCGGAAGACCTTTTTCGCGCGTTCCATCAGCGCACCGGAAGCGTGGATCTCGCTCACGGTGCTTTTGCCGAGCTGCTCAACGGTCAGATCAATGTCCACCGTGTCGCTCCGGCGGGCGAGGTAGCCGAGGTCGGCGCACAGCGCCGCGCCGTCGCCGGCAAGGGCGATCTGATGGTCGGCGTAGATGCCGCCGTCGCCGAGCTGGAGGGAGATGAGGTCGAGCCGCGCGTGTTCGGCGAGCTGCGCGCTCAGCTCGTGGCGCAGCACCGCGCCCTGCGCGGGATTCAGAAGCTGCACGACGCGAAGGTGCGCGCCCTCCGCCGCCGTGAGCCTGAGCTCCGCGGCAAGAGGCTGCGCGGCGGTGCAGACCTCAAAGACGGTCAGCTCCGCGCCCGCCTCGGCGGTCACGGTATAGACGCGGCGGCCATAGTCCGCGCCGCCGTCCGCGGCCTCGATGCGCAGGGGGGCGTTTTCGCCGGAGACGGCGGTGAAATGCTCGCTCGAGAGCAGCACTTCCGCGTCCGTATCCCAACGGACGGCGGCCTCGTTCACGCCGAGACGGTTCCAGGTGCGCGAAGCGGGACGGTTGACATAAATTGTTTTTTCCATATCGTTCGCTCCTTTTGCTCAGCCGATGCTGCCCTTCATCTCAAGGCGGATGAGGTTGTTCATCTCCACCGCGTACTCCAGGGGCAGCTCCTTGGATACGTTGTCCGCGAAGCCGCTGACGATCAGCGCGCGGGCGTCCTCCTCGCTCATGCCGCGACTCATCAAGTAAAAGACCGCGTCGTTGCTGATCGCGCCGATCCTGGCCTCGTGGCCCACGGCGGCGTCGCGCGTCTTGATATCCATGGCGGGGATGGTGTCCGAGCGAGATTCGGAATCGAGCATGAGCGACTGGCAGGAGACCGCGCTCTTCGCGCCCTTCGCGCTTTTTTCCACCACGACGCTCGAGCGGAAGGTGCTCACGCCGCCGCTTTTGCTGATCGAGCGCGTGTTCATATAGCTGCTGGTATTTTTGCCGACATGGACGACTTTCGCGCCCGTGTCGAGATCCTGCCCTGCACCGGCAAAGGTCACGCCAGTGAACTCCATGCGGGAATCGTCGCCCTTGAGAATACTCATGGGGTACAGGCAGCCGACGTGCGAGCCGAACGAGCCGGACACCCATTCGATCGTGCCGCCCTCCTCCACCAGCGCCCGCTTGGTGTTGAGGTTATACATATTCTTCGACCAGTTCTCGATGGTCGAGTAGCGCAGCTTTGCGTTCTTTTTGACGTAGAGCTCCACGCAGCCCGCGTGGAGGTTCGCCACGTTGTACTTCGGGGCGGAGCAGCCCTCGATGAAGTGCAGGCTCGCGCCCTCGTCCACGATGATGAGCGTGTGCTCGAACTGGCCGGCGCCCTTGGCGTTGAGCCGGAAGTAGGACTGGAGAGGGATCGACAGGTGTACGCCCTTGGGGACGTACACGAACGAGCCGCCGGACCACACCGCGCCGTGGAGCGCGGCAAACTTGTGGTCGCGCGGGGTGACGAGCTTCATGAAATACTTGCGCACCATGTCGGCGTACTCGCCCTTGAGGGCGCTTTCCATATCGGTGTAGACCACGCCCTCGGCGGCGACCTCATCGCGGACATTATGGTAAACCAATTCGGAGTCGTACTGCGCGCCCACGCCGGCGAGTGATTTGCGCTCCGCCTGCGGGATGCCCAGACGCTCAAAGGTGTCCTTGATGTCCTGCGGCACATTCGCCCAGTCGTTCTGCATCTTCGTGTTCGGGCGGACGTAGGTGGCGATGTGGTCGATGTCCAGTCCCTCGAGCGAGGGGCCCCAGTCGGGAAGGCGCAGCTCGTTGTAGATCTGGAGCGATTGCAGCCGGAATTGCTGCATCCAAACGGGATCGTCCTTTTCCTTGGACAGCTTGTCCACGATCTCCGGCGTCAGACCGGACTCCATGCGGTAGGCGTCATGCTCCGCGTCGCGGATGTCGTAAATGCTGCGGTCTACGTCCGCAACGTAGGTTTTTTCTCTGTTCTCTGCCATGCCGACGCCACCGCCTTACTCGGTCTTCAGGCTGCCGAAGCCCTTTTCGTTGATGGCCTCGACCAGCTCGGCCCCGCCGTTTTTCACGATGACGCCGTTTTCCATGACGTGCGCGGCGTCGACGTGCAGCGCCTCCAGAATGCGCGTGGAGTGCGTGATGATGAGGAGCGAGCCGTGCGTGCGCTCGCGGAAGAGCCGCACGCCCTCGGACACCGTGCGCACGGCGTCCACATCAAGGCCGGAGTCGGTCTCGTCGAGGATGGCGAGCTTTGGCTCGAGCATGAGCATCTGCAAAATTTCGGCCTTCTTTTTCTCACCGCCGGAAAAGCCCACGTTTAGGTCGCGCTCGGCATAGCTCTCGTCCATGCTCAGCAGCTTCATGGTCTCCTTCAGACGCTTTTTGAAGTCCCAAAGCCGCAGGCGGTCGCCAGTCTTCTGCTCCAACGCGCTGCGGATGAAGGCGCTGAGCGTCACGCCCGGCACCTCCAGCGGGTTCTGGAAGGAGAGGAAGATGCCGCGCTTGGCGCGCTCATTGACCGGCAGGGCGGTGATGTCCTCGCCGTCAAATACGATGCTGCCGCTCGTCACGGTGTAGACCGGATTGCCGGTGACGGCGTAGCCGAGCGTGGATTTTCCCGTTCCGTTGGGGCCCATGAGAACGTGTGTCTCGTCGCGCCCGACCGTGAGGTCAACGCCGTGAAGGATCTTCTTTTCCCCCGCGCTGACGTGCAGGCTATTGACCTCTAAAAGTGCTTCGTTTTTCATGCTGCTTGCCCTCGTTTCTGCGTCTGTCCGATCAGACAGCTCAATAATCCTATCAAGTTGATAGGATTATAAGACGATAAACCTATAATGTCAATAGGGATTATGAAAATTTTCGGGCCGTCCGCACCTATTTGAACACTTGCACAGACCGCGCCGCGCTGGTATCATAAGGGTGAGGTGAGAATATGGCAACAACAAAGGATTACATTGAATACGTCTGCGAGCGTCTGCACGGCGCGGGCGGGCTGCGTTACCGCAAGATGTTCGGCGAATACATGGTCTACGTCAACGATAAGCCCGTGCTGCTCGTGTGCGACAACACGGTGTTCGTGAAGATCGTGCCGGAGCTTGGCGCGCTCATGGCGGGCGCGGAGCGCGGCCTGCCCTATGAGGGCGCGAAGGAGCATTATATCCTCGATATCGACGATACCGACCTCGCACGGCAGGTCATCGCGGTGCTGGAGACGGTCACGCCGCTGCCGAAGCCGAAAAAGAAGAAGGCTGAGTAGCTTGCCAGCGCCGCGCCGGTGTGCTACAATAGGCGGGAAAATCAGAAAAAGCGAGGAAGCGAACCATGGAATACGATCTGCCCGTCGCGCAGATGGCGCGCGGCGACGATATCGAGGGCTTTTACGTCCTCAAATCCTCCTTTTCCAAGGTGGCGAACAACGGCAAGCCCTTTTTGAATTTGACCCTTTCGGACCGGACCGGCGCGGTCGACGCGAAAGTGTGGGACTACCCCGGCCCCATCGGCGCGGCGGACGAGGGCAAGGTCGTGAAGATCCGCGGCAGCGTGTCGGAGTTCCGCGGGGCCTTACAGGTGACGGTGGAGCGCATCCGCCTCGCGGACGAGGGCGACCGCTACGACGTGACCGCGCTCGTACCCACCGCGCCCATCGACGGGAAGGCGATGTACGCCTCGGTCGAAGCGCTGCTCGACTCCATCACGGACACCGACTATAAGGCGGTCTGCCGCGAGCTGCTGCGCCGCCACAGCGAGAGCTTCCGCTCTATCCCCGCCGCCAAGAGCGTCCACCACGGCTTTCTGCAGGGCCTTCTGATGCACACGGGCAACATGCTGCAGCTCGCCGACTTCCTCGCCGGGATGTATGCCGACACGGTGGACCGCAGCCTGCTGCTCGCGGGCACGTTCGCGCACGATCTGCAAAAGGAGCGCGAGTTCCGCTTCTCCGCCCTCGGTCTGGTGACAGACTATTCTGTGCCGGGCCAGCTGCTCGGCCACCTTGTCATGGGTGCGCAGGAGATCGCGGAGATCGCAAAGGAGCTGAACGTTCCGGAGGAGAAGTCTGTTCTGCTCCAGCACCTCGTTCTCTCCCACCACGGCGAGCCGGAGTTCGGCGCGGCGGTGCGCCCGGTCTGCGCCGAAAGCGAGCTTTTGAGCTACATCGACATGATCGACAGCCGCATGGAGATCTACCGCGAGGTGCTCGGCGCCACGCCGCTCGGCGGCTTCAGCGACCGCGTGTTCGCGCTCGACGGCAAGAAGCTCTATCACCACGAATGAGGAGGAAAGAGGGATGCATCCATACTTTGAGGTCATGGACGAGCGATGGTTCCACCGCGCCTTCGTTTACACCGGCTCGGTGACCGACCGCGAAAAAAACCTCGACTTCCGCTACCGCTATGAGCAGGTCAAGGGCGACGACGGCGATGCGCTCAAGGCCTCGACCTACTCGGACCTCTGCTACGAGCTGGCGCAGGACGTGGAGGAGGAGACCTTCCCATGGACGGACGAGGGCGTGGAGGCGCTGAAGGCGTGGTATCAGTCGCAGTACGAAAAATTCCTCGCCGCGCACGAGGTGTGAAGATGAAAAAAGGGAGACGCTTTCTGTCGGAAAGCGTCTCCCTTTTTCGGTCATTGCAGGCGGACCTCCGTGCCGGCAAGAGAGTCGTCCTCGTGCGAGACGAGCAGGATGATCTTCTCCCGTGCGGCCCGCGCGACGCAGCGCTGCGCCGCGGCGCGGTTATCCGCGTCGAGTCCGGTGAACGGCTCGTCGAGCGCGAGCGCGTCCGAGGGCGCGAGCAGCGCCCTTGCAAGTGCAAGGCGGCGCTTCATGCCGCCGGACCAGTCCCGCACCCGCTTGCCTCCCGCGTCGCCGAGCCCCAGCTCCGCGAGCAGGATGCGCGCCGCGGCCTCGTCGTAAGCCGCGCCGAGCGCGAAGCGCAGGTTGCCCGCAGCGTCGAGCTGCTCGAGCAGGCGATCCTCCTGAAAGACCGCCGCCCAGCGGAAGCAATCGGCGTTGGTCGCGCCGCCGTCGGCACGCTCCAGCCCCAGCAGGATGCGCAGCAGCGTCGTCTTGCCGATGCCGGAGCTGCCCGTGACGCGCGTGAGACCGATTTCGGCGGTGAAGCTCACATTTTGCAGCACCGCTGTGCCGCCGTAGCTTTTGCAGAGATCTTCCACCCGAAGCTCCATCAGACGCACCACCTTTCCGCCAGCGCGTCCACGCCGCGCAGAAACAGCTTTTCAAACAGGACGGAGAGAAGCACGATCACCGCCGTCCACGCGAAGAGGTCGGCGGTCTGGAAGTAGACCTTGGCGGTGTAGAGCCGTTCGCCGATGGTGCCGGAGCACAGGCCGATGACCTCCGCCGCCGTTCCGGCCTTCCACGAAAGACCCAGCGCCGTATCGGCGGCCGCGCGGAAGTAGGGCAGCACCTGCGGCAGATCAATGCCGCGCAGCCGCCGCGAAAGCGGCACGCGGAACACCCGCGCCATCTCAAGAAGCGCGCGGCTCGTGCTGCGGATGCCCTCGAACACGTTGCGGTACACGACGGGGAAGGCCATCAGCGCGGCGATGAAAAGCGGCAGCTGGCGGCTCTCGAGCCACACGAGCGCGAGGATGATGAACGACGCGACCGGCACGGCCTTGACAACGGACACAAGCGGCGCGAGCAGCTCCTCGACACGGCGGTACCGCGCGGCGAGCGCGGCGAGCACGACCGCCAGCGCACAGGCAAGCAGAAAGCCGCCGAGGATGCGCGCGGTCGAGGTGAGCACCGCCTGCCAGAACATGGCGGTGACCGCTG
>DJRC01000027.1:16446-16626 GCA_002437735.1 Oscillospiraceae bacterium UBA6370
GAGGCGAGCAGCAGCGCGCCGTGCGGATAGAGAGCGGCGAGCGCCATGCTCGCGCCCTGCCACACGAGCAGCCAGAGCACGACCGCCCAAAGGCGGACGCTTTTTTTCTTCGGCTCCACGGCGGTCATCTCCTTTCCTGCGGGATGCCGGTCTTACCGCGTGACGGCGGCGGGGCAGCTA
>DJRC01000027.1:16686-21644 GCA_002437735.1 Oscillospiraceae bacterium UBA6370
GGCGGGGCAGCGCCCGCCGCTGAAAAATCACGCGAAATAGAAGCTGTTGTCCGGCAGCGCGCCGCCGACAGCGGCGGGGTCGGCGCTGCAGAGCACGGAGAGATAGCCGGACAGCTTTTCCTGCATCTGCGCGCCGGTCAGACAGACAATGTTGCAGCAGGGCAGGGCCTTTTCCGCCACGGCGGCATCCACGATGCCGTATTCGCCGATGAGCGTGGCGGCGTCGGCGGTGTTGGCGTTGACCCAGTCCACGCTTGCGGCGTAGTAGGAGAGAAAGGTGCTGACCGCGGCGGGGTGCGCCTCGACAAATTCGCTGCGCGCGACGATCACGCCGGTGATGAGCGCGGAGCCATTGTTCAGCTTATCCCACTCCTCGGTGAGGTCGAGCGCCATGCGCAGCCCCACGAGCTTACTCTGCGCGACGGTGACAAAGGGCTGGGGCAGCAGGGCGATGCTCGCCTGACCGCTTGCCAGCGCCGCGACGCATTCGCTGTGCTCGCTCTTCCAGTCGAGCGTCACGTCGGCGTCGGGGTCGATGCCGTTTTCGCTGAGAAGATAGCGCAGGGCGTACTCGGGCGTGCTGCCCTTGCCCGCGGCCACGACGGTCTTGCCCTTGAGGTCGGCGAGGGACTGTACGCTCTCGCCGTTTTCCACAATGTAGAGCACGCCCAGCGTGTTGACCGCCAGCACTTGCACCGCGCCCTCGGTCTTGTTGTAGAGCACGGCGGCGAGGTTCGCGGGCACACAGGCCATGTCCAGCTCGCCCTTGATGAGCGCGGGCGTGACCTCGTCGGCGGAGCCGGCGAGCGTGAAGTCATAGAGTGGGCCGTTCGCCGAGGACGGCGCATCGCTCATGAGCTTGACAAGCCCCATGGCGGTCGGCCCCTTGAGCGCGGCGATGCGCGTGGTGACGGGAACCTCGGTCTCCTGCGCGGGAGGCTCCGGTGTTTCGTCCAAATCGGGCTCCTCCGCGGGCTTCTGCGCGCAGGCGGCGAGCGAGAGGACGAGGACGAGCGTTAGGCACAGGGTGAAAAGCTTTTTGAGATGTTTCATGCGTTTTTCTCCTTTCGGATGACGGCGTCGGGGGCGTAGACGGTCTTGGCGGTGATGCCGTCGAGCCGGCCCAGCTTGCCCGACAGGGCGGAGATGACGTCGTTCGGCGCGTCGAGCGCCACGCTGATGATGTTCACGCCGCGCTCCCGGTAGGGGACGCCCATCCGTCCGATGATGTACGGCCCGTATTGGTGCAGCAGCTCGTTGAGCGCCTGCACGGAGCTTCCCTCCTGCACGATGACGGCCAGCACGGCGACGCGCGTTTCCATAGACATGACCTCCCGAAAAATAAGAGCATCCCTCCCGCCGCACGGCAGGAGGGATGGAAAAAAACAGTACCGGACACAGCCGACGGCTGTGCCTTGCTTTCCTCCTCTTTCGGCTCGGGCTTGCCCTTACCGGCAGAACGGCAGAATGAATGGTATGGTCCGCCGGTCAGAGTGTACTTCCCGGGGACGAAGCGATGATAGCACAGAGCCGCCGCGCTGTCAAGCGCGGCGCTCAGAACACCACGACGAGCAGCATTTTGAATGGCTCCTGCCCGTACACCGCGTGCGGATGCCTGGCGGGCATGACGATGCTCTCGCCCTCGCGGAGCAGATACTCCTTGCCGTCGATGGTGATGCGGCCCACGCCGTCGAGGCAGGTGACGAAGGCGTCGCCGCCGGACTCGTGCGTGCTGATCTCCTCGCCCTTATCAAAGGAGAAAAGCGTCACGCTCAGTGCGGCGTTCTGCGCGAGCGTCTTGCTCACGACCTGCCCCTTCTGATAGGCGACCTCGTCCTTGAGCGTCAGGACCTCTGCCTTGGAAATGTTCTTCAAACCGGTCATGGAAACAGCCCTCCTTGTCATGCTGTGCTTAAGTATATTGGAAATTATAGCAGAAAAATCATAAACCGCCTGTTGCGGACGCAACACCGCGAATCAAAAATTTTGCCGCATCCCGTCGAAGACTGCGGCTTGACATTTGGAAACGATACCTATATTATAAAGCCACACTTATCATGCGGAAGTGTTGCCAAAAATATACCGGAAAGCGAGGGGAACGGAGCATGGAGCACATTACCAGCCGTCAGAACGCGCTGATGACGCACATCCGAAAGCTGAACGCCTCCCGCGCCTATCGCCGCGAAAGCGGCGAATACCTCTGCGACGGCGTGAAGCTGCTCGAGGAGGCGCTTCGGTGGAACGCACCGCTCAAAACGGTCGTGCTTTCCGAGGGCGCGGACGCTCCCGCGCTTCCCTCCGGCGTGCGCGCCGTGCGGGTGCCCGCCGATGTGATGCGCTCGATCAGCCCGATGGAAACGCCGCAGGGCGCGCTTTTCACCGTGCGCCTGCCGGACACCGCGTTGCCCGAAACGCTGACCGGCGTGCACTACCTTGTGCTCGACGGCGTGCAGGACCCCGGCAACGTGGGCACGATCCTGCGCACGGCGGACGCCTTTGACTGCGACGGCGTGTTTCTCGTCAACGCCTGCGCCGACCCCTACAGCCCCAAAACAGCGCGCGCCACAATGGGTGCGGTCTTTCGCCGCGATGTGTACCAATGCACGGTGGACGAGCTGTGTGCGCTGCTTCAGAAAAGCGGCCTGCCGCTTTACGGCACGGCGCTGCGGGACGACACCGTGAGCCTGCGCGATGCGGCGCTTTCCCGCGCGGCGGTCGCCATCGGCAGCGAGGGGCGCGGGCTGAGCGCGGAGATCCTTGCAAAGTGTGAGAAAACCATCAAAATTCCCATGTCTCCGCGCTGTGAATCGCTCAACGCGGCGGTCGCCGCGAGCGTGGTGCTGTGGGAAATGTACCGATAGAGAGGAGGGAGCGGACATGGCGGGACTCAAATACTGGGTCTGGCTGAACGAATGCCGGGGGCTGACGAACCGCTCCCGCGCGCTGCTGCTCGACCACTTCGGCTCGCCCGAGGATGTCTACTACGCCGATGAGGCGGAGTACGCGCTGGTCGAGGGCTTATCCAAAAAGCAGCTCGAGCTGCTCGCCGACAAATCGACGGACGGCGCGGACAAGATCCTCGGCGACTGCCAGCGTCTCGGCCTGCGCATCCTAACGATGCAGGACGCGGACTATCCCGCGCGGCTGCGCGGCATCTTCGAGCCGCCCTGCCTTCTGTACGTCAAGGGCACGCTGCCTGCGTTCGATGAAGAGGTCGCCGTCGCGATGGTCGGCACCCGTGCCTGCACGCCCTACGGCACGCAGAGCGCGGAGAAGATCGCCTACGGTCTGGCCAAGCAGGGGGCGCTCGTCGTTTCCGGCGCGGCGCGGGGCATCGACTCGGCGGCCCACCGCGGCGCGCTCCGCGCGGGCGGCGTGACCGTCGCCGTGCTCGGCAACGGCCTGGACGTGGTGTATCCCGAGGAGAACGCGGGATTGTACCGCGACATTGCCGCCACGGGCGCGCTGGTGTCCGAATACCCGCCGGGAACGGCGGCGGAGGGCTGGCATTTTCCCATCCGCAACCGCATCATCAGCGGACTGTGTCTTGCGACCGTGGTGGTCGAAGCGCCGCTCGAGCGCTCGGGCGCGCTCATCACCGCCAATACGGCGCTCGAGCAGGGACGCGACGTGTTCGCGGTCCCCGGCCCCATCGACGCGAGCGCGAGCCGCGGCTGCAACCGGCTCATCGCCGACGGCGCGGGTCTTGTGAGCGAGAGTTGGGACATTCTGCGCGAATACCAGGCGATGTACCCGCACAAGATCCTCAGCGAACGCGTCGAGCTGCCGCACGCGCTGGGCTATCAGGCCCGCGCGGAGCAGGAGGCAGCGAAGCAGGCGGAGACGCCCGCGGAAGCGGAAACGCTGCCGGTGCTCGACTTGACCGGCGACCACGGCCTGACGGACGATCAGATGAAGCTCCTGCGCGAGCTCGCGCAGGGGGAGAAGCAGGTGGACGATCTGATCGAGCTGACGCAGATCCCCACGCGGCGCGTGCTTTCGGCGCTCACCATGCTCGAGCTCGACGGCTATGTGGCACAGAACGGCGGCAAGCGCTTTTCCATTCAAGTGGAACTAAAGGAATGAAGGAGTCAAATACATGGCAGAAAAAAATCTGGTGATCGTCGAGTCTCCGGCCAAGGCGAAAACCATTGGAAAATATCTCGGCAGGAGCTACACGGTCAAGGCCAGCATGGGCCATCTGCGCGACCTGCCCAAGAGCAAGCTGGGCATCGACATCGAGCACGATTTCGAGCCCGATTATAAGCCCATCCGCGGCAAGGAGGCTCTGATCCGCGAGCTGAGGGAGGCTGCGAAGGAGAGCGACACCGTCTATCTCGCGACGGACCCGGACCGCGAGGGCGAGGCCATCTCGTGGCATCTCAAGTATCTGCTCGACTTGAACGATCAAAAGGCCAGACGCGTGACCTTCAACGAGATCACGAAGAACGTCGTGCAGGAGAGCATCGCGCGGCCGCGCGAGATCAACCAGAACCTCGTGGACGCGCAGCAGGCGCGCCGCGTGCTCGACCGCATCGTGGGCTACGAGCTGTCCCCGCTCCTTTGGAAGAAGGTGCGCCGCGGCCTTTCCGCAGGCCGTGTGCAGTCCGTCGCCACGCGCATGGTGGACGAGCGCGAAAAGGAGATCGAGAGCTTCAAGCCCGAGGAATACTGGACGCTCGACGCGCAGCTCCTCGACGAGCCGAGCCATAAGACCTTCACCGCGCACTATTACGGCAAAAACGGCAAGAAGTTCGAGCCATCCTCCCGCGAGGAGATCGACGCGGTCATCGCCGACACAAGGAGCGCGGTGTTCGCGGTCAAGAGCGTCAAGCGCGCGGACAAGCAGCGCTCGCCCTCCCCGCCGTTCACCACCTCCACGCTCCAGCAGGAGGCCAGCCGCAAGCTCAACATGACCCCGCGCCGCACCATGGCGATCGCCCAGCAGCTCTACGAGG
>DJRC01000058.1:0-2055 GCA_002437735.1 Oscillospiraceae bacterium UBA6370
GTGGGCGACGGCAACCACTCTCTCGCCACCGCCAAGGCCTGCTACGAGGAGCAGAAGAAGGGCAAGACTCCTGAGGAATACCTCGCTCTGCCCGCCCGCTACGCGCTCGTCGAGGTCGTCAACAACCACGACGACGCGCTGCAGTTCGAGCCGATCCACCGCGTTATCTTCGGTGTGGACCATGAGAAGTTCATGGAGGAGTTCAAGAAGTTCTATCCCAACACGCACGAGGGCAAGGGCAAGGGCCATACCATCGAGGTCTGCTGGGCCGGTCACGACGATTTCATTACCGTTCCCGATCCCAAGGTGCAGCTGGCTGTCGGCACGCTCCAGGCGTTTATCGACGAGTACCTCAAAAAGTTCGGCGGCGAGGTGGACTACATCCACGGCGACGAGGTCACCCGCGAGCTCGGCTCCAAGGAGGGCAACATGGGCTTCCTGCTGCCCGCGATGGGCAAGGAGCAGCTGTTCAAGACCGTTATGGCCGACGGCGTGCTGCCCCGCAAGACCTTCTCGATGGGTCACGCGCAGGATAAGCGCTACTATGTCGAGGCCCGCAAGATCCGATAACCAACGCAGGAGAAAGCGCCCGCCGACGGGCGCTTTCTCTGATAGGAGGACCATTCGATGAACTATAAGAACGCCAGAATATGGCAGGACGTTCTTCTCTTCGGCGGCGCGTTCGTCGCCGGCGTCGGTGTGTGGGGCTTTGACAGCACGTTTTTGGGACTTCTGGGTCTGGCGATGGTGCTGCTGTCCATCCTTGTGTGGTGGCTGTACTACCGCTGCCCGCAGTGCCATGAGAGCCTCGGACGCGGGAACCCGAAGCATTGCCCGCACTGCGGCGCGTGGCTCGGCGACGAGCCCGAGCCGGAGGAGAAGAAAAAGATCCAACACAAGAAAAAGAGAAGATGAAAACACAAACAGTTCCCGCCTACGCCAAGCTCAACTTGACGCTGGACATCTTAGGCAAGCGCCCGGACGGCTATCACGAGATGCGGATGGTCATGCAGACCGTTTCGCTCCATGACGATGTGACCGTGACGCTCACCGACGGCACAGGCATCGCCTGCCGCGTTGCGGGCGCGGAGCTGCCGTGCGACGAACGAAATCTTGCCGTCAAGGCGGCAAACGCCTTCTGCGAAGCGTTTGATCATCACGGCGGCATCGGCATCGCGCTCACCAAACGCATCCCGTCCGAGGCCGGGATGGCGGGCGGCAGCGCGGATGCCGCCGCCGTGCTGCGTGCGCTGCGCGATCTGATCGCACCCACGCTCACGGACGAGCGGCTCGAGGAGATCGGCGTGCGTGTCGGCAGCGACGTGCCGTTCTGCGTCCGCGGCGGCACGCAGCTGGCCGAAGGTCGGGGTGAAAAGCTGACCGTTCTGCGGAACGCGCCGAGGCTCTATGCCGCGGTCTGCAAGCCGGACTTTCCCATCTCCACGCCCGCGCTCTTTCAGCGGTCGGACTGTGTGACGCTGACTGACCGGCCCGACACGGCGGCGATGCTCGCCGCGCTGGAAGCGGGCGACGCGGCAGCGCTGTGCGCGAGCGTCAAAAACGTCTTTGAGCAGGTACTGCCGGACGGGCAGCGCACGCGCATCGAGGATGTCAAGCGCACTCTGCTTGTCCACGGCGCGGGCTGCGCCGCGATGACCGGCTCGGGCAGCGCCGTGTTCGGACTGTTCCGCGAGGAGGACGCCTGCCGCGCGGCCTGCGGCGCGCTGCGGAGCGCGGAGCTGAAAACCTTCTGCACGATTTTTGTTTGAAAAACGAAAAAACCGTCCATACTCAAGCTATTACTTGAAACGGACGGTTTTTTCTTATGAAATTTCGGAAGATCGAGATATCCCTTGCCGTCGGCCTCCTTTGCGCGCTCGTGTGGTGCGCGCTGGAGCCGAGTTTTCTGATGAGCTGGTGGGGCGCGGCGTTCGAGCCGCTGTGCGACGGCGTGCTGACCGCCGAGGGCGGGGACGGCGAGGTCGTGCTGCGCTCGTTCTTCGCCGAGCTGCTGGAAAAGCTGCTGTCTTGAAAAAGCCGCCTGCGGGCGGCTTT
>DJRC01000058.1:2103-15340 GCA_002437735.1 Oscillospiraceae bacterium UBA6370
AAGCCGCCTGCGGGCGGCTTTTTCTTATGCCAGAACGTTGAAGAGCATGATGACCACGCCAAGGATCACGAGCACCACGCCGGTCGCGCGGTTGAGTGTTTTGGGCGAAGCCTTGTTGGCGAACACGGCGGCGATGCGCGCCCAGACAAGCGTGAAGAGCACGCAGAGCGCGAACACCGTCCAGTCCGGCGCGCCGCCGATGGCGAAGTGCGAGACCGCGCCGGTGAGCGCCGTGAAGGTCATGATGAAAACGCTGGTGCCCACGGCGGTCTTGAGCTCGTAGCCGAGCACGGAGGTGAGGATGAGCAGCATCATCATGCCGCCGCCCGCGCCGATGAAGCCGCAGATAAAGCCGATGAGCACACCGCAGAGAATAGACTGCACGGCGCGCTTTTTCGCGCTCACGCCGGCCATGGCCTCCTTGGTCGTCATGACGGGACGGACGATGAACCTTACGCCGAGCAGGAAGGTCATAAAGACCGAGAAGCCGCCCATCGTGGTCGAGGGGACAAGGCTCGCGGCGTAGCTGCCGACCACGGTGAAAGCCAGCACGCTCACCATCATGATGAGGCCGTTGCGGATATCGAGATTCTTGTTTTTACCGTAGGTATAGGCAGACACGGCGCTCGCCAGCACGTCGGACGAGAGCGCGATGCCGACGGCCATGTAGGGTTCCATGCCGAGGAAGGTGATGAGCATGGGGCTGATGACCGCCGCGGCGCTCATGCCCGCAAAGCCGGTGCCGAGGCCCGCGCCCATGCCGGCGAAAAAGGTGACGCATAGAGTGATGACAAATTCCATTTTTAAGGCTCCTTTTCTAACATGGCGTCGAGATCGGCGTCCATAACGGCAAGCGTTCGGAAGAAGCTCGCGCGCATTTCTTCATCTGTGTGAGCAAAGAGCCGCGCAAAAAAGGCAGACTGCACCGCGCGGCCCCGCTCGATGACCGTCTGCGCCCGCTCGGTGCAGACGAGCAGGGTTTTTCGCCGGTCGCCCTCGACCGTCTCGCGCCGCAGGTAGCCCTCACGCACGAGCTTATCAACATTCACCGAAACGAGGTTGGCCTTGATGCGCCGGACCTCCACAATGTCGCCCGCCGTCCGGTAGACGGGGTTATTGGCGAGGAACATCAGAATGTCAAAGGCGGTCTGCGGCAGTTTCAGCTCGCGGCACAGCGGCTTGCAGGCGGCGGCATAGGCGCGGGCAAATTTATGGGCAAATTCCATACCGGCGTTCATACGCAGGACTCCTTTTCAAATAATGCAAAATTGAACAGTTCAAATTTGAACTAAAAGATAGCACACATCGGTCTCCATGTCAAGGAAGAAGATCGACGCTCGTTCAATTCAAGGAACGGCGGAATATCCACGGTTGCCGAACGGCAGGAATGATGGTACAATAGGAAAAAACGACGAAAGGGGGCGGACGCCATGCTGCGTATCCTGCTGGGCCGCGCCCGCACGGGCAAGTCCGCGCGGGTGCTGGAGGAGATCCGCGCGCTGGGCGATTCCTCGCAGCAGATCCTGCTCGTGCCGGAGCACGCCTCGCACGTCGCAGAGATAGACGTGTGCCGCACGTGCGGTGTGACCGCGAGCCGTCACGCGGAGGTGCTGACTTTCAAGCTGCTGGCCTCGCGCGTGCTGACGCTCACCGGCGGCGCGGCGGAGGTGACGCTCGACAACGGCGGCAAGCTCCTGTTGCTCCAGCGCGTGCTGGTGTCGCTTGCGCCAAGCCTGCGCGTCTACCGCCGACCCTCGCAGCGCGCGGCGTTTCTGGAAAGCCTGCTTGCGCTCGTCGAAGAATTGCAGGCTTATGCCGTCGCGCCAGAGGTGCTGGCGGAAAAGGCCGAGGCCATCACGGGTGAAAGCGGCGAGCGGCTGCGCGATGTGGCGCTCCTCTACGGCGCGTATCTCGCAAAGCTCCACGAGGGCGGGCGCGACGCGCGCGACCGGCTGGAGAAGCTAGAGGAGAATCTTGCGGCCTCCGGCTACGCCGACGATAAAGACATTTTTCTCGACGGCTTTTCCTACTTTACAGGCCGCGAGCGGAACATCCTGCGTATTCTGCTCAAGCGGGCGAGGAGCGTCACGGTGACGCTGCTCGGCGACGGCAGCGACAGCGAGCTGTTCGCCGAGGGTCTGCGCGTGCGCGAGCAGCTTTACGCCCTTGCGCGGGACGCGGGCGTTCCCTGCACGGAGGAGGTGCTGCGCGGCGGCGCGCCGCGCGATGCGCTCGGCCATGTGGAGAAGCATTTCTTCGGCGGCAATGTCCGCTGGGACGAGCCGACGGAGCAGCTGCGGCTGTATGAAGCCTCCACCGCTTACGACGAGGCGGAATGGATCGCTGCGGAGATCCTGCGTCTGGTGCGCTGCGAGGGCTACCGCTTCCGCGATATCACGGTCACCTCGCGCGATATGGACGCCGCGGAGCCGGTGCTGCGCACCGTATTCGCGCGCTGCGGCATCCCGCTCTACTGCGCGCGGCGCAGCGATATCCTGCGCCGCGGTGTGCCCGCGCTGCTGCTCGGCGCGCTCGACGCGGTGAGCGGAGGCTTTGAGTACGAGGATGTGTTCCGCTGCCTCAAGACCGGCCTTGCGGGGCTTTCGGCGGAGGAATGCGACCTGCTGGAAAACTACGTTATCAAGTGGGACATCCGCGGCGCGATGTGGACGCGCGACGTTCCGTGGACGGCGCACCCCGAGGGCTACGGCGTGCCGTGGCGTGCAGAGCATGAGGAAATGCTCACGCGGGTGAACGCCGCGCGGGAAAAGGTGCGCGCGCCGCTGAGCCGTCTCTACGAGGGTGTGCGCGGCACGGGAGACGTTGAGGATAAAGTGACAGCGCTTTACCGTTATCTGACGGAGATCGCGCTGCCTGAGGAGCTGCAGCGGCAGACGGAGACGCTATGGCAGCGCGGCGAAACGCAGCGGGCGGAGGAACTGGCGCAGCTCTGGAACGTTCTGTGCGGCGTGCTCGACCAGTTTGTGGAGATACTGGGCGGTACCGAGCTGGACGCGGAGGAGTTCGCGCGGCTCATGCGTTTGGTGCTCACGCAGTATTCGGTCGGTACGATCCCGGTCTCGCTCGACCGGGTGAGCCTGGCCGAAATGACGCGCAACGACCGTCACGCCGTGCGCGTGCTGTTTTTGATGGGTGCGAACGACCATGTTCTGCCCGCTGTGGGCGGCAGCGGCGGCATTTTGAAGGACGAGGACCGTGCGGCGCTCGAAGCGCTCGACGTGCGCCTTGCGCCCTACGGCATGGCGCAGTTCCGGCTGGAACTGCAAAATCTCTACGCTGCGCTCGCCCAGCCGACCGACCGGCTCTACATCTCTTATCCGCGCTTTGATAACGCGGGCGCCGAGCTGAGGCCCAGCTTCATTGTCGGGCGCGTGCAGACGCTCTGCCCGTCGGTAAAGGTCGAAACAGAGAATGCCGACAAGGTATACCGCCTTACAACAGAGAGCGGTGCGCTCGACTACGCGGGCGAGCACGTCGGCGGGGAAGCGTGGCGCTATCTGGAGCGACGCGGCGGCTGCGCCGCAGTGCTTGCCGCCATGTGCGACGCCTCACGCTATACGCGCGGGAAGCTCTCGCGCGAGGCTGTCCACACGCTCTACGGGCGCAGCATCACGCTCAGCGCCTCGCGCATGGACAAGGCGCGGAGCTGCCATTTCGCCTATTTCATGCAGTACGGTCTGCGCGCGAAGGAGCGCACGGCCGCGGGCTTCGACGCGCCGCAGGTCGGCACCTTTGTCCACGATGTGATGGAGCACACGCTCCGTGCGGCGAGCGAGCGTGGCGGTCTCAAAACGCTGGAGCGTCCGGCGCTGCACGCTCTTGTGCGGCAGGCGATCGGGGCGTACATCGAAAAGAATCTCCCCGACCTTGACGAGAAGAACGCGCGCTTCCGCTATCTTTTCCGCCGACTGTGCGAGTCGGTCTACCGCATCATGGATTCGACGGTGGAGGAGCTTTCCAACTCCGATTTCGAGCCGCTGGCCTTTGAGCTGGGCTTCGGCGCGGACGGACAGCTCCCCGCCGTGACCATCCGCGAGGCGGGGGAGGAGCTGCGCGTGGTCGGCAAGGTCGACCGCGTGGACGGCTGGCTCAAGGACGGCAAGCTGTATCTGCGCGTGGTGGACTACAAGACCGGCGCGAAGCGCTTTGACCTCGCGGAGCTGCGCTACGGGCTCGGCCTGCAAATGCTGCTCTATCTCTTCACGCTGCGGGACAAGGGGGAAAAGCTCTTCGGCGGCTATCCCATTGAGCCGGCGGGGGTTCTCTATCTCCCCGCGCGGGAAAAGCTGCTGAACCTGCCGCGCAATGCATCAGGGGAGGAGATCGAGCGCGCGATGCACAAGGAGCTGCAGCGCAGCGGCATGGTGCTGAACGATCCTGCGGTGCTGCGTGCGATGGAGCACAGCGCGCTGGAAGCGCCGTGCTATCTCCCAGTGCGCGTAAAAAAGGGCAAGGATGGCGGGATGGAGATTACCGGCAGCATCGCCACGAGCGCCCAGCTCGGCAAGCTGGGCCTGTATGTGGAGGAGCAGCTGCGCCGCATGGTGCGCGAGCTGGCGAGCGGCAACATCGACGCCGACCCGTGGGCGCGCAGCGAGCAGGACAGCGCCTGCGCTTACTGCGAATTTGCGCCAGCCTGCCACTTTGAAAACGGCTGCGGCGGCGACCGCATCGAATACATCCGCGCGACCGGAGCCGAGCAGCTCTGGGAGCACGTTGACCGGACGATCGGGGAGGGGGGGAAACGTGATGGCTGACATTCTGACCGCCGAGCAGCAGGCGGCGGTGGAGAACCGCGGGCGGAGCCTGCTGGTGTCCGCCGCAGCGGGCAGCGGCAAGACGAAGGTGCTCGTCGAGCGGCTTTTTTCCTACGTCGAGAGCGGCGAAGCGAACCTCGACGACTTCCTCATCATCACCTACACCCGCGCCGCGGCGGCGGAGCTGCGCGGCAAGATCGCCAAGGTCCTCGGCGAAAAGCTGCAGGAGGACCCGACAAACGCGCATTTGCAGCGGCAGATGCTGCGCGTCTACCGCGCGGATATCAAAACGGTGGACGCCTTCTGCACGGCGCTGCTGCGCGAGAACTGCCACCTGCTGCGTGAGGACGCGCGCGGTCACGCGCTGCGGCCCGATTTCCGCGTGCTCGACGAGAACGAGGCGCAGCTTTTGCGCGAGCGGGTGCTCGCGCGCACACTGGATGAATTTTACGAGACGATGCGCGAGGGCGACGGCGCGTCGCTTCTGGCGGATACCCTCGGCGCGGGGCGGGACGACCGCGCGCTCGGCGCGCTGGTGCTCGAGCTGCACGGAAAGCTGCAGGCGCAGCCGTACATGAACCGCTGGCTCGCGTCGCAGGAGCAGCTCTGGCACGAGCTGCCGCTGCGCGTGGAGGATACGGTCTACGGGACGCTGCTGCTCTCTATGGTGCGGCGCAAGGCGCTCCATTGCGCCGCGCTGCTGCGCGGCGCGGCGGAGGAGATGGTGTCGGACGTCGCGCTTGTGGATAAGTATGCGCCGCTCTTTCTCGACGCGGCGGAGCAGTTCACGCTCCTCGCCGCGTCAGCGGAGGAGGACTGGGATGCGGCGGCGAAGCGCCGCGTGGACTTCCCGCGCCTGACGGCGGTGCGCAAATGCGAGGACGAAGCGCTCAAGGCCAGGATGCAGGGCGTGTGGAACGGCTGCAAAAAGACCGCCAAGGGCGTGGACGAGGTGTTTTCCGTCACCTCCGCCGAGGCGATGGAGGACCTGCGCGCGATGGCGCCCGCCATGCTCGCGCTTTTAAAGCTGACGGCGGATTTTTCCCGCGCCTATCAGGAGGAGAAGCGCCGCCGCAACGCGGCGGATTTCTCCGACCAGGAGCATGAGGCCATCGGCCTGCTGCTCGGTGCGGACGGACAACCTACCGACCTTGCGCGGACGGTCTCGCAGCGCTACCGCGAGATCATGGTGGACGAGTATCAGGACACGAACGAGGTGCAGAACTGCATCTTTTCCGCCATTTCCCGGGAAGGGAAAAACCTTTTCACCGTCGGCGACGTCAAGCAGAGCATCTACCGCTTCCGCCTCGCCGACCCGCGCATTTTCCTCGACCACTATCTGCGCTACCCGCACGCCGCCGACGCGGCGGAGGGCGAGAGCGCGAAGCTCCTTTTGAGCAAAAATTTCCGCTCGCGCGATACGGTGCTGGAGGCAGCGAACTTCGTGTTCCGCAACGTCCTTTCCCGGGAAATGGGCGAGCTGGACTACGGCGAGGATGAGTCTCTGCACGTCGGGGCGGGCTATCCCGAGAACCCCGACTGCTGCGCGGAATTCCATTTTGTGGAGATGTCCGCGCAGGAGAGCGACACGGAAAAGCTCCGCGCGGCCCAGGCCGAGGCGAGCTTTGTCGCGGACTACATACAAAGACTCATTGCCGGCGGCTTCACGGTGCAGGACGATAAGACGCGTGAGCCGCGCGCGGTGCGGGAGGAGGATATCGTGATCCTCATGCGCTCGCCCCGCACGCGCCTAACAAATTACCGCCGCGCACTGGAGAGCCGCGGGCTGCACTGCGCCGCCGAGAGCGACGGCGGCTTTTACGAGACGATGGAGGTCGCCGTGACCTTCGCGCTGCTCGAGATATTGGATAACCCGCGGCAGGACGTGCCGCTCATCTCCGTGCTGCGCTCGCCGCTCTTCGGCTTCACGCCGGACCGTCTCGCCGAGCTGCGCGCGAAAACGCCGGGCGGCGATTTTTACGATGCGCTCGTCTCGGACGAGGGCGAGGACTCTAAGCGGTTCCTCGCGCTGCTGCGCGAGCTGCGCGAGAGCGAGCAGACGCTCACGCTCACCGAGCTGGTCGCGGCGCTCTATGAGCGCTGCCATATCCCGGCGGTGTTCGGCGCGATGCAGGGAGGAGCGGCACGCCGGGAAAATCTGCGCGCGTTCTTTTCGCTGGCGGAGGAATTTGAGCGCGGCGGCGGGCGGGGGCTGTTCGCCTTTGTCCGACATCTGCGCGAGCAGCTGGAGTCCGGCGAGCCGCCCGTGCCGCAGACCACGCACGCCGCGCAGGGCGTGCGTATCATGAGCATCCACAAGTCCAAGGGACTGGAATTTCCGGTCGTGATCCTCTCGGATCTCGCGCGGCCGTTCAGCCGCATGGACTTTCAGAGCTCCGTGCTCGTCCACCCGGAATACGGCCTCGGACCGGTCTGCGTGGACACGAAGCGTTCTATTAAATATCCCACGGCCGCGCGGCTCGCGCTCGAGCGTCAGCTGCGCCGCGAGGCCAAGGCCGAGGAGCTGCGCGTGCTGTACGTCGCCATGACGCGCGCGAAGGAAAAGCTCGTCATGGTCTGCGCCCGCGCGGGCGCAGCCAAGCACCTTGCCGACCTCTGCGCCGTGACCTCCTGCCCCGTGCGGCCGGAAACGGTGGAGGAGCAGAAGTGCATGGCGGACTGGATCCTGCTGCCGCTTTTGTGCCGCCCGGAGGCCGCGCCGCTGCGTGAGCTGGCGGGTGCGGACGCGGCGGCGGTCACGGGAAGCGACGCGCCGTGGCGCGTTGAGGTCCACAACGGCTACGACTTTACGCCCGCCGAGCGCGCGGCGGAGGAGCACACGGAGGAGACCGCCCCCGAGCTGCCGCTGGACACAGCGGCGCTGGAGTGGCGCTATCCCTACGAGCCGGAAACGACGCTCAGCGCCAAGCTGACCGCGACGCAGCTCAAGGGCCGCGCGCTCGACGAGGAGATCGCGGAGAACGCCCCGCTCCCGCCGCGCCTGCGGAGCCTCACGAAGCCGAAATTTCTGGAGGGAACGGCGGCGCTCACGCCCGCCGAGCAGGGCACCACGATGCACGCGGCGCTGCAATTTCTGGATTTCTCGACGCCGCCGGAGGAGAGTGCGGTGCGCGCCGCAGTCAAACGCATGGAGGAGCGCCGCCTGCTCACGCCCGAGCAGGCGCGGGCGGTCGACGCCGCCGCGCTGACGCGATTCCTGCAAAGCCCGCTGTGCGCGCGTATCCGCGCGGCAGGGGAGAGGGTCAGACGGGAATACCGCTTCTCGCTGCTTCAGAGCGCCGCGCGCTTTGTGCCGGAGGCGAGCGCCGGAGACGAGATCCTTTTACAGGGCGTGGTGGACTGCTTCTTTGAGGAGAACGGCGCGCTGGTTGTGGTCGATTTCAAGACCGACCGCGTCGCGCCGGACGCGCTCGCCGAGCGCGCGGAACATTACCGGCCGCAGCTCGAGGCGTATTCGCTCGCGCTCGCGCAGGTGATCGGAAAGCCCGTGAAGGAGAAGATCTTATACTTCCTCCGCCGCGGCGAACAGGTCACATTATAGTTATAAAAACGAAAAATCTTTGCGAAAATGCAAAAAGTGCTTGCATTTCCACGCTTGATGTGATATTCTATCCGAGCTTGAAAAGGGCGGTCCTCTGCCGTGCGCGGGTGAAAGCACCCCAATGCGCCATGGAAAAGCGGTCACGAACGCCTATAAATTAGGAGGAAATATCCATGGATCTCATCAAGGAACTCGAAAGCCAGCAGATGAAGGCTGAGAAGCCCGTTGCCAACGTCGGCGACACCGTCCGCGTCCACGTCAAGATCAAGGAAGGCTCCCGCGAGCGTATTCAGGTCTTCGAGGGCATCGTGATCGCCAAGAAGCACGGCGGCATCGAGGAGACCATCACCGTCCGCCGTCTGGCCTATGGCGTCGGCGTCGAGAAGGTTTTCCCGCTGCACTCCCCCTCGATCGAGAAGATCGAGACCGTGCGCACCGGCTTTGTCCGCCGCGCGAAGCTCTACTATCTGCGTGACCGCGTTGGTAAGGCTGCCAAGATCCGCGAGAAGCTGTAAGAAAAGCAAAATAGAAACGACGTGGGCGACCGCGTCGTTTTTATTTATGTTGTTTTTTTGCGTGGCGCGTGGTATCATACATCATGAAATATTCTGCGGCCCCGCGCCGCCCGAGCGATGGAGAAACGAGTATGAACGATTTTGATAACGAGATCCTGCCCACCGATCCCGACGAGGGAGAGGAGATCACCGAGCGCGTCGCCGGGCGCGAGACCTACGAGTGGGTGCGCTCGCTGGTGGGCGCGGTACTGGCTATCACGCTGCTCTTCACCTTTGTGGTGCGTCTGATGGGCGTTGACGGCCATTCGATGGTGCCGACGCTGCAGGACGGCGACCGCCTGATCGTGGTCAGCGGCTGGCTGTGCGGCGATTACAAATACGGCGACATCGTCATTGCGTACAAGGAGAGCTTCGATGCCGAGCCCATCGTCAAGCGTGTTATCGCTACCGAGGGACAGACGGTCGATATCGACTTTACGCTCGGGCGCGTGTTTGTGGACGGCGAGCTGCTGCAGGAGGATTATGTCAACGACTTGACCTATCTCGACGAGGGGACGCAGTTTCCGCTGACGCTCGGCGAGGGCGAGCTGTTTCTGATGGGTGACAACCGCAACCGCAGCAGCGACAGCCGCGACGAACGACTCGGCGCGGTGGACGAGCGGCTCGTCATCGGCAAGGCGGTGCTGCTGGTATTTCCGGGCAAGGACAGTCTGACCGACAAGCGCGATTTCAGCCGTCTCGGCTCTTTGAAGATGAAGTAAGGGGGAGACGTTATGCAGCTGGAAAGTCTGAGCTGGTTCCCCGGACACATGACGAAAACGCGCCGCATGGTCGCCGCCGAGATCGGCAGCATGGACGCGGTGTGCGAGATCATCGACGCGCGCATCCCGCGCGCGAGCCGCAACCCAGACCTCGACGATCTGACGGCGGGCAAGCCGCGCATCGTGGTGCTCAACCGCGTCGATCAGGCCGACCCGAAGGCGACGAAGCAGTGGGCGGCATGGTTCCGCGCGCAGGGCTATGCGGTGCTGGAGGTTGACGCTAAGTCCGGCGCGGGCGTGAAGCAGTTCGCGCCCGCAGTTCGCGCGCTGCTTGCGGACAAGCTGCGCGCCTACGAGGAAAAGGGGCAGATCGGGCGCGTGCTGCGCGTGATGGTGCTCGGCATCCCGAACGTCGGCAAATCGACCTTCATCAACAAGGTCTCCGGCCGAAAGACCGCCAAGGCGGAGGATCGCCCCGGCGTGACGCGCGGCAAGCAGTGGGTGCCGGTGGACAAAACGCTGGAGCTGCTGGATACGCCCGGCATCCTCTGGCCGAAATTCGAGAACCCGAACGTAGGCGTGCGCCTCGGCTTTACCGGCGCCATCCGCGACGACGTGATGGATATGGAGGATCTGGCCTCCCGCTTGATGGCGTACCTCGGCGCGCATTACCCCGAGGCACTGACTGAGCGCTATAAGATCGCCGTCGAGCCGGGAGAGCCGGGCTGGGAGCTGCTGGAGAAGGCGGGCCGCAAGCGCGGCTTCCTTGTGTCCGGCGGCGAGGTGAACACTGAGCGCATGGCACGCATTTTGCTCGACGAATACCGCGCCGGCAAGCTGGGACGCTTTACACTTGAGCTGCCGGAGGAGAACGCATGAGGGAGCACGTTTCGCTCGCAAGCTATGAGCTGGAAGCCGCCGCCCGCGCAGAGGGGTATGCCCAGGTCTGCGGCGTGGACGAGGCGGGCGCGGGTCCTCTGATGGGCCCGGTGTACGCCGCTGCGGTGATCCTGCCGGAGGGCTGCGTCATCGAGGGACTGGACGACTCGAAGAAGCTCAGCGAGAAAAAGCGCGAGGCGCTGTTTGACATCATCTGCGAAAGGGCGGTCGCTTACAGCGTCGCGTCCGTGGACGCGCGGGAGATCGACGAGATCGACATTTTGAACGCCCGCATGAAAGCGATGCTGCTTGCCATCGACGGTCTGAGCGTCAAGGCGGACTTTGCCCTCATCGACGGCAACCGTGACCATGGGACGAAATACGCCGTCTCCACGCCGCACCGCACGGTCATTGGCGGCGACGGCGTGAGCATGAGCATTGCCGCGGCGTCGATTTTAGCCAAGGTCAGCCGCGACCGCTTTGTGACCGACGTGCTGGACAAGCAATATCCGCAGTATCAATTTGCAAGGCACAAGGGCTATGGGACCCGGCTGCACTACGCCATGCTCGACGAGTACGGTCCCTGCCCCTGTCACCGAAGGACCTTTCTCAAGAAGTGGGAGGCGGGGAGAAAATGAGTACGACCAAGGAAGCCGGCGACCGCGGCGAAGCGATGGCCGCAGAGTATCTGCGAGAAAACGGCTATGAGCTTCTTGCCTCGCAGTTCCGCTGCCGCTTCGGGGAGATCGACCTTATCGCCCGCCGGGGCGGTATCCTCTGCTTTGTGGAGGTCAAGCTACGCAGCGACCGGCGCTTCGGTCTGCCGCGCGATTTTGTCACCACTGCCAAGCAGCGGCGTATCCGCACCACGGCGGCCTTTTACATGACGCGGCACGACCCCGACCTCTGCGCCCGCTTTGACGTGGCGGAGGTCTACGACGACGAAACGCCGCCGCGCATCGAGTACATTGAGAACGCATTTGAGTAAGCGGCAGGAAAGGGGGCGGCTATGGCGCTCTACACGATCGGCGATCTGCACCTCTCGCTCGGCGGGAGCAAGCCGATGGACATTTTCGGCGATAAATGGGCGAACCACGTTGAGCGCCTGCGCGCGTCCTTTTCGCACCTGACGGCGGACGATGTGACGGTGCTGGCGGGCGATCTTTCCTGGGGCATTTCGCTCGAGGAGTCGCTGCCGGACTTTCGGTTCATCGACGCGCTGCCCGGGCGCAAGATCATTCTGAAGGGAAACCATGACTACTGGTGGGGCACCGCCACGAAAATGAGGAAATTTTTCGAGGCGCACGGCATCGAAAGCATCGACATTTTGTTCAACAACTGCTTCTTCTATGGGGACTATGCTCTCTGCGGCACGCGCGGCTGGTTTTATGAGGAGGACGCCGCCGGCACGCACACGGGCAAGATGCTCGCGCGCGAGGCGATGCGGCTGGAGGCCTCGTTCAAGGCGGCAGGGGAGCGGCCCATCCTCTGCTTCCTGCACTATCCGCCGCTCTACCAGGGCTACCGGTGCCCGGAGCTGCTCGAGCTCATCGACCGCTACCGCGCCGAGCGCTGCTATTACGGCCATCTGCACGGTCCCACGCATCGCCGCGCCTTTGAGGGACGGCGCGGAGAGACCGACTATGCCCTCATTTCCGCGGATTATCTGGGCTTCGTCCCGAAAAAAATCTGCGATTAAAGGAAAAATGATAAAAAAAGGGTAGATATTTTCCAAAACCTATGGTAAAATACCACTTTGCAATGAGCATCATTTGCTTAATACGGAGGAAAAAGAAACATGAATGTCAAGTCTGTTGAAAAGCTCGAAAAGAGCCAGGTCGCCGTCACCGTCGAAGTGACTGCCGAGGAGTTTGAAGCCGCCGTTCAGAAGGCGTATCTCAAGATGCGCAATAAGATCAGCGTGCCCGGCTTCCGTCCCGGCAAGGCGCCCCGCAAGATGATCGAAAAGCTCTACGGCGAGGGCGTGTTCTACAGCGACGCTGTGGACGCTGCGCTTCCCGATGCATATACGCAGGCCATCGGCTCCAGCGGCCTTGATGTGGTCGGCTATCCCGAGATCGAGATCGTTGACGACCAGATCGGCAAGGACGGTTTCACCTTCAAGGCGACCGTCGCGGTCTATCCCGAGGTCGAGTTGGGCCAGTACAAGGGCGTGAGCGCCGTGAAGGAAGAGGTCAAGGTCACGGCGGACGACGTCAAGGAGCGCCTAAACCAGATGGCCGAGCGTGAGGCCCGCCTCGTTTCTGTGGACCGCAAGGTCAAGAAGGGCGATACCGCCGTCATCGACTTTGAGGGCTTCGACAACGGCGTTGCTTTCGAGGGCGGCAAGGGCGAGAACCATGAGCTGGAGATCGGCTCGGGCAGCTTCGTTCCCGGCTTCGAGGATCAGATCATCGGCATGAAGGCCGGTGAGGAGAAGGACATCGACATCACCTTCCCCGAGAACTACACCAAGGATCTCGCCGGCAAGCAGGTCGTGTTCCACGTCAAGGTCAACGAGGTCAAGGAAAAGCAGACTCCGGCGCTCGACGACGAGTTCGCCAAGGACGTTTCCGAGTTTGAGACGCTCAAGGAGCTCAAGGACGACACCAAGGCCAAGATCGCGGCCGAGCGTGAGCAGTCCGTCAAGATCGCCTTTGAGAACGCGCTGCTCGAGAAGGTCGCCGGCGACATCAAGGCCGAGATCCCCGAGGTCATGATCGAGGAGCAGTGCCGCCGCTT
>DJRC01000074.1:0-15197 GCA_002437735.1 Oscillospiraceae bacterium UBA6370
TAGGGGCGCATAGCGCTTCCTCTGTGCCGATGTCGGTCAGCAGGCCCTTGAGCTCCGGGTAGGGCATCGAGTAGCGCTGCGAGAGATAGCGGAGCGAGGCACCGAGCTCGCCGTCCGGACCACCGTATTGGCTGATGATCGCCGCGGCGAGCTTCGGGTTGGGGTTGGCGATCTTCACCGGATACTGCAATTTCTTTTCATAGACAAACATCAGTCGTTCCCTCCCAGATCCCACGGCCACGGATTATCGAGCCACTTGTAGCTGCCCGGCGTCAGGTCGGTCTGAAGCAGCGGGCCGTATTTCTCCTGATACTTCTCCCGTCCCTCGCGCGCGAGCTTGATATACGACCAGTAGAGCGCCAGCACCTCCTGATCGTCGCGGTGCGTGGTGAGATACAGCCCCAGCTCGTCGATGGCGAAGTCAAGCGCCATCAGCTCGCTGAGCGCCGTGTTGGCAGCGGGGAAGCGGGTCTCCATGTCGGCATGGAAGGGCAGGTTCAAGCCGGGGAACAGCGTGCCGGCCTGCAGGGCGTCCTGCTGGGAATAGCGCGTGGGGTTGTCGCACTGCACGGGAACATAGGGAAAGGCCAGTGGCGCACAGCTGCCCGGCAGACGGCCCTCCAACGTGCCGCAGCTCTTCACCGCCGTATCGTTCTTTTCCAAATGGGTCTCCTCCTTCTTGGCATTGAGCATTGCGCTCATACCAGTATACGCCGCGGCAAAAAAGAGGAAACGGGGCTTTTCTTTCCGTCCGATGTCTGCTACAATATGTCCATGGAAGAATAGAAAAAAGTCCCCGCGCATAGCGTTGCACGGGGTGAGGAAATTGATCGTTCTTCTGCGTAAAAAATTTTTAATGCTCACGGCCTTATCGCTGTGCGGCATCTTCGTGCTGTGCGGCGTACTCACGCGCGAAGCCCTGCCGGTCTTTCGTCCGGAGGGTATCCCGGAAGCACCCGTGATCGTCATTGACGCCGGACACGGCGGGGAGGACGGCGGAGCCGTCGCGGCGGACGGCACGGCGGAAAGCGGCATCAATCTTGCCATCGCGCAGGATCTCGACGCGCTGCTGCGCTTTCTCGGCTGTGAGACGAAGATGACGCGCACGGAGGATACTGCCATCTACTCGGAGGGCGCCCAAACGCTGCGGGAGAAAAAATCCTCCGATCTTAGGAACCGTGCGGCACTGGTGAACGAGACGCCGAACGCCGTGCTCTTGAGCATCCACCAGAACAGTCTCCCATCCTCGCGGCTCGTCCACGGCGCGCAGGCGTTCCACGCCCGCACGGAGGGCAGCGAGGCGCTCGCCGAGAGCGTACAGCGCGCGCTCAACGCGGCGGTGAATCCGGGAAACGAAAAGAGCCAAAAAGCTATTGACAAAAGCGTTTACCTGATGAAAAGCATCCACTGTCCCGCTGTGCTGGTCGAGTGCGGCTTTCTCTCCAACGCGGAGGAGGCCGCAAGGCTCTGCAAGACAGACTATCAGCGCAAGCTGGCTGTGACCGTCGCCGCCGGCTTTCTCGCGGGACTCGCCGGTGGGCAATCGGCAGCATAAGAAACAGAAAAGGGGAGACCCCATGAAGGCAAAAAACGTATTTTACTGCACCGAGTGCGGCAACGAGACCGCAAAGTGGGCGGGGCGCTGCCCTGCCTGCGGCGCATGGAATTCCATCGTGGAGCAGGCCGCGCCGAAGGCGTCGGCGGCAGGGAAGGGGCGCACCAAGGCGCTCGCGCGCAGCAAGGCGCATCCGATCGCCGAGCTGCAGACCGAGCGGGAGCTGCGCTTTTCGACCGGCATGGGCGAGCTGGACCGTGTGCTCGGCGGGGGAGCCGTCAAGGGCTCGCTGGTGCTCGTCGGCGGCGCGCCGGGCATCGGCAAATCAACGCTGATGCTACAAATTTGCAGTCAGCTCTGTCGTTTTGCCAAGGTCCTGTATGTATCCGGTGAGGAATCGCCGCACCAGCTCAAGATGCGCGCCGAGCGGCTGAAAGTCGCGAGCGGCAACCTTTATGTGCTCTCTGAGACCTGTCTCGGCGACGTGCTCGAATGTGTCAGCGAAGAAGCGCCGGACATTCTGATCGTGGACTCCATCCAGACGCTCTACAACGAGGAGCTGGATTCACCCGCGGGCAGCGTCAGCCAGGTCAAGGACTGCACGATGACGCTCATGCAGCTCGCCAAGGGGCAGGGCGTCACGGTGTTTGTGATCGGTCATGTCAACAAGGAAGGCTCCATCGCCGGCCCCAAGGTGCTCGAGCACATGGTGGACTGTGTGCTCTATTTCGAGGGCGACCAGCACATGACCTACCGCATCCTCCGCGCGGCGAAGAACCGCTTCGGCGCGACGAATGAGATCGGCGTCTTCGAGATGGAAAACGACGGCCTCATTGAGGTCGAAAATCCCTCGGAAATGCTGCTCTCCGGCCGTCCTGCCGATGCGCCGGGGACCTGCGTGACCTGCGTGATGGAGGGCGCGCGGCCCGTGCTCGCGGAGATCCAGGCGCTGCTGGCAAGCTCGTCGTACCCGACGCCGCGGCGCACGAGCAACGGCTTTGACTACAACCGCGCGGCGATGCTGCTGGCGGTGCTGGAAAAGCGCGGGCAGCTCAAGGTGTCGCAGTGCGACGCGTATTTGAACATCATCGGCGGTCTGACGCTGGACGAGCCTGCCGCCGATCTCGCGGCCATTCTGGCGCTGGCGTCGAGCTATCTCGACAAGCCCATCGGCGCGCAGGTCGCCGCCATCGGCGAGGTTGGATTAACCGGCGAGTTAAGGAACGTTAACAATCTGTCCCAGCGGCTCAGCGAGGTGCGGCGGCTCGGCTTCACGGAGTGCATCATTCCAAAGCAGCACGGGAACCGTCTTGGACGTCCGGACGGCTTGACGCTGACGGAGGTGCAGAATGTCGGTGAAGCGCTGCGTGTGCTGGCGAGGTCGTAACGCCGCTGACCGCGGAGCGCGGGATATAGTGTACGCAGGCGTTGCTGCGGCACGACGGCATCCCGCAGGCTGTGGAGTATTTGAAGCCGCAGCGTCCGCCGGACTGGAACACACAGTTGGCATGACAGAAAATCTCGCTCATTCGATCAAAGCCTTTCCAATGAAAAATTTTTCACGGAAATAGTTTGCGCGAAGGAGCGACGGATTAACCCGGTTTTTTGAATCTTCAGTATGCCCAATGTCTTTAAAATAGTACAAGGAGAAAGGAAAAATGGCAACGATAGTAAAATACGCAATTCAAATCATGATTGCATTCCAATTTATTTCTCCCTTTTATCATGCCATATAGGGTATCTACTTTCTCTTGTGTGCTGAGTCCTCCATTGACCTCAAGCCACCAAAATAGCTTTAACTGCAAACCTAAGTACTTTGTTGCTGGGTTTCGCTCCTCTTGCCTTGGATAGAATGCCGCTAATTTTGCGTGTTCCGCACGCTCAAGGTCTTTTTTCAGCCCTTCCAGTAAACCGTGCTTGGATAAGTAATCCATTTTTTCTTCCAATGTCATATGGTGGCGTGGCATACGCCCAAGAACATTGATGAAGAAGGTCGGATCACGCTTACCCTTGAATGATACCGTCGTGTAATACTCGTCACATTCTACAATGTCTATAAATTGTCCAGCATAGTTTCGGTAGGCTTCCTCAAGGGTCATACAGACTTTTTGCTTGTTAAACCAGACCGTGGTAACGCTTGTGTTTATCGTATTCGCAATTTCTTGAGGTGTCAGATTTTGCACCATTCTAAGCAATAACCCTTTCCATTGAGCTGGTGACAACCTTGAATGATGTATCAATGTCTGACTGGTTTCACAGAAAGTTTTACAACAATCCTTGCAACGGTATCTCTGTCTGCCTCCTGCTTTTCCGTGTCTCTTCAGACTGATACTCCCACAATGTGGACACGCCAGAGGTATTTCATCATTCTCTTTTATGCTGTCCTTTGTGGTTTGTCCTCCTGCCCTCTTAACTTCCAGTGCAGCCATTAACTGGTTGACTTGTTCGTCGCTGAGTTTATCAATGTCAGTCAGCATCTCCTTGAAGAAATCGGCCATAGTAAGCCCTCCTAGCAGTATCCGCCTGTCTGCACTGCTTTCGGTGCTTGCTTTGTCGGATGGCGCTTTTAAGTCTGTTTTCTGTATTGCTGATGACACCATCCTTGATTTCTGTCCACTCAGCATCAGCGATGATTTCTACCCCAAGTTTCTTTGCAAATATTCTAGCCTCTGCTGTTACCCGATTGTTAGTGATGACAACAGGTGCCGCACCGTTATTGTAGTAATGGGTTCCAGCATATGAAAAGTAGTAACTCCATTTGTGAAGTTCACTTCTCAATAGCAGAGAGGATGGTGTGCAATTAGGTATCCCTAAATTGGACTGATGTCGCTATCTTTTGTAATGTATCCATGCGGAATTGAATGATTGTCGAGTGGTCATTGAATGTATGTTGCTCATTTGACTGTATATCAAAGTAGTGGCAATGTATCTGCACCTCCCAATCCTCTGATTTGAAATTTATATTTCTTCTGACCACAAAGACAAACAAAAAGAGGATACTCTGTTTCAAAGGGTATCCTCGCGCAGATGCGACTATTTATTCACGCATTTCAAATTTTATTCACGATTATACATAGCAACACTTATCTTGAAAAGGGACATTTATTTTGCCAATACTCAGAATATGAATATTTTGTATTTTTTGCATAATAAAACTACTCGTAAAGGACGGAGCAAAAGCAACAATAGCAATTGCAATAATAATACTAATTGGAGCAATATGCTACATAGTAGGCTAAGAACAAAGCCGTCTCCGTAAAGCAGTTATCCTTGCAGAAAGGAGAAACGCAAAAACAGCAAAAAACCGTTTTGGGGCTACCCTCTTTTGAACAAAATTTTTATTTTGTTCAATTATATCTTTAGGTCGATCGAGGTCCCCCGCTTTGAACGACAGCTGTTTTTGCGAAAGCTCATGAACGATTACCGTACCGAAGCGCCGCCGATCCTGCGCGACTTTCTATCCTACCATGAAACGATCAAGGCGCACTCCCGAAAAACCGTGGACGAATACTTTCTCGATCTGCGGAATTTTTTCCGTTATCTCAAGCAGGCGCGCGACCCGTCGCTGCGTGGTTTGGAGCTGAATGAAATATCCATTCTGGACATCGACCTCGATTTCGTGTCCTCTGTCACACTCACAGACATCTACGGCTATATGACCTATCTGAGCCGCGAGCGCGTACTGCACCAAAACAGCGACGCCTCCGGCTATGGTCTCAATGCCGCCTCCAGAGCGCGTAAAATTGCAACGATCCGCTCTTTTTACAACTATTTGACCAATAAAGTCCACTTGATCAAGGAAAATCCGGTCAAGGATCTCGATTCGCCGAAGCTCAAAAAGACGCTGCCGAAATACCTCACCTTGGAGGAAAGCGTGCAGCTGCTGTCCTCGGTGGACGGACAGAACCGCGAGCGGGATTACTGCATCTTGACGCTTTTTCTGAACTGCGGCCTGCGTATTTCCGAGCTTTGCGCGCTCAGCACCACGGACATTCAGGACGACGCGCTGCGCGTGCTCGGTAAAGGCAACAAGGTGCGCATCGTCTATCTTAACGACGCCTGCAAGGAAGCGCTCAACGACTATCTCGCCGTGCGCCGCCCCATCGTCGGGCGCGATCAGAACGCCCTCTTCCTCTCCTCCCGCAACGAGCGCGTCAGCCGCTCGACGGTCCACGCGCTGGTGAAAAAGCACTTGAGCGAGGCCGGGCTCGACTCGACGCAATATTCCGCACACAAGCTTCGCCACACAGCGGCGACGCTGATGCTGCAAAACGGCGTGGACGTCAAGGCCGTGCAGGAGGTTCTGGGCCATGAGCACCTCAACACGACGGAGATCTACACGCATATCGACAACGAGGCGCTGCGGATTGCCGCAAAGGCAAATCCCTTGTCACGCGTGAAGCCGTCGAAGAAAAATGAAGCGGGAAAATGAGAAAGAGGCGGAACATATTCCGTCTCTTTCTCAATCACTCCATGAATTATGTTTCTGCCAATAGGACAGCTAAGAGACTACCAATATCTCATTGGCTCAAAAATTCTAGTTCCTTTTAAGTTAAACGTGAATCTATTTATCAGAGGACAAAGAGGCTCACCCCAGCAAGGAATGAGCCTCTTCAAAGCTATTACCCAATATAGCAAGCAACTAAGACGATGACATTATAGACCTCTGCACTATCTAGATAGTATAGAGCATAATAGTTATTATCATCGTCAGCAGCCAAAAGGTATGTTAGCTTACCTCCCAAGTAGTCATCTTCAAATACCTGCACGGCGTAGAGATCTAACTTTACCAAGCCAATCTGATCTTGCTTGCGTGTCTTATTGAACTGTTTACTTGAGAAATCTTGTATGTCAGAAGACTGTATTGCTTCGCTTGTTGCAGTAGGAAATAGGTTCTCATTTGCGTCAATATAGTCAATCACTGCATCTGAAACAGTGAATTTGCCGAATAGGTCTAACTGACCAATGTAGTTGAAAGACTCACCTGTAGTCGGCGTAAACTCTCCATTTGTGTATGTTCCGGACATTTCCAATGTTCCACCATCATTTATGATGGTGGTCACGCCATAGCCGTTATAGGCTCCATCACGGTAGATAATCATTTCTTCGTCGGTATAATCTTCTCAATCACTCCTGCCGGTACACGCCGCCGATGTGCAGGAAGCGCGCACGGACAAATTCGTAGGTGGACAGCGGGCGGTCATCGGCGTCAAAGCTGTGCGCGGCGACGAGGATCTCCGCGTAGCTGCGCGGACGGTCCGCCTCCACGACGACCGGCGAGTGCTGCCAGCCGACGCCGTCGAACGAGAGCTGCACGATATCGCCCGGCCGGATGCACTCCGGCGGGACTTCCCCTGCGAACGGGCCGACGGACGGCGTGCGGCGCGTGAGAAAATTGTAGAGATACTCCACGCCTGTCCACGCGGGCGCTTTGTCGTTGGCGCTGATGTAGTACCAACCAAAGGTCGGCGTGTCGTTCATCACACCCGCACCGGCATAGATGCATTGAGACGCAAAATTCGTGCAGTCGCCGCCGATGCTTTCGTAATCGTAATAGCGCGGATTGCGCCCGTAGGCCCAGATATGGGCATAGCGCACCGCCGCGGCGCGGTCGTATGGCAGTAAAGCGAGCATGGCCTCTCCCCTCCTCTCTCCCAATGTATGCGAAAAGGCGAAAATCGGCCACAATATGTCGTAGGAATGAATTGACTTTACGTCCATATTTCGGTATACTGTCAAATTGAGCAAATGAAATTTTGCAAGGAGGTCTTCCATGAACACGCAAGAGCTTTCCAAGGTCTGCCGTCAGGTGCGCCGCGACATCATCACGATGACGGCCAATGCCGGCAGCGGCCATCCCGGCGGCTCCCTTTCGGCCGTCGAGCTGATGACCAGCGTTTTCTTCAACCACATGCGCGTCGATCCCGGCAATCCGCACGATCCCGACCGCGACCGCTTTGTGCTCTCCAAGGGCCACGCGGCGCCGTGCTATTATGCGGTGCTTGCCGCCAAGGGCTTCATCTCCCGCGATGAGTACGCGAACTTCCGTCAGCTCCACTCCATCCTGCAGGGCCACCCCGATGCCAAGAAGGTTCCGGGCGTGGACGCCTCCACCGGCTCGCTCGGTCAGGGTGTGTCCATCGCCGTCGGCATGGCGCTCGGCGCGAAGCACCTTGGCAAGGATACGAAGGTCTTTGCCCTCGTCGGCGATGGCGAGAGTCAGGAGGGGCAGATCTGGGAGGCTTACATGGCCGCCGCTCACTATAAGCTGGATAACCTCACCGTCATCATCGACAACAACGGTCTGCAGATCGACGGCTCGAACGATCAGGTCATGAGCCTCGGCGACCTCGGCGCGAAGCTGCGCGCGTTCGGCTTTGATCTTGTGGAGCTGCCGGACGGCAACGATCTCGACGCGGTGGAGGCCGCGCTCTCGAAGCCGACGATGCCCGGCAAGCCCAAGGCGATCCTCGCCCACACGGTCAAGGGCAAGGGCGTTTCGTTTATGGAAAATCAGGTCGGCTGGCACGGCAAGGCGCCCAACGCCGAGCAGCGCGATCAGGCTTTGAAGGAATTGGAGGGTTAACGAACATGGCTGATAAAATTGCGACCCGCCAGGCTTACGGCGAAGCGCTGATCGAGCTGGTGGAAAAGAACGATAAGGTCGTCGTGCTCGACGCCGACCTTGCCAACGCGACTCAGACCTGCAAGGTCGCCAAGGCGCACCCCGAGAAATTCTACAACTTCGGCATTGCCGAGGCCAACATGGTCGACGCCGCCGCCGGCATGAGCACGATGGGGCTCGTTCCCTTCTGCTCCACCTTTGCGATGTTCGCCGCCGGCCGCGCCTATGAGCAGATCCGCAACTCCGTTGCCTATCCGCACTTCAACGTCAAGATCTGCGCCACCCACGCCGGTGTGAGCGTCGGCGAGGACGGCGGCAGCCATCAGTGCATCGAGGATCTCGCGCTCATGCGCGTCATTCCCGGCATGACGGTCATCTGCCCCGCCGATGCGAACGAGGCCAAGGCCGCGACCATGGCGATCGCCGATCTCGACGGCCCCGTGTATATGCGCCTCGCCCGTCTCGCTACGCCTGTTTTCGAGGGCGATATGGTCAAGCCCTTTGTTCTCGGTAAGGCCAACGTGCTGCGCGAGGGCAAGGATGTCGCGATCTTCGCGACCGGCTTGATGGTCAATGAATCCCTCATGGCGGCGGAAGCGCTCGCCAAGGACGGCATTGACGCCGCCGTCATCAACGTCCACACCATCAAGCCCATCGACGCCGAATGTGTGACTGCGTGGGCGGAGAAGTGCGGCAAGGTCATCACCGTCGAGGAGCACAGCGTCATCGGCGGCTTGGGCGACGCGGTGGCGGACGTTCTCATGGGCAAGGTCAACTGCAAATTCCATAAGATCGGCGTGAACGATCGGTTCGGCCAATCCGGCAAGGCAGCCGACGTTCTGCGCGAGTACGGTCTGACCGCCGATCAGATCGCCGCGACGATCAAGACCAACATCTGACGAGAGAAAGAGAGACAAAGCACACACTTTGTCTCTCTTTTTTGAGAAAATTTTTTCACTTTTCTCTTGTAATTTCCGTTTTCTGTGCTACAATACAAGTAGTACCAAACGTACCAATCATTTGAAATAACTTTACAAAAGGAGACGATATCATGCCACTCGTTACCTCTACCGAAATGTTCAAGAAGGCGTATGACGGCGGCTACGCCATCGGCGCGTTCAACGTCAACAACATGGAGATCGTGCAGGGCATCACCGAGGCCTGCCAGGAGGAACACGCTCCCGTCATTCTTCAGGTTTCCAAGGGTGCCCGCGCCTACGCGAACCATACCTACCTCGTCAAGCTTGTCGAGGCCGCCGTGGAGTGCTGCCCCGACATTCCCATCGTGCTGCATCTGGATCACGGCCCGGACTTCGAGACCTGCAAGAGCTGCATCGACGGCGGCTTCACCTCCGTTATGATCGACGCCTCCTCCAAGCCCTTTGCTGAGAACATCGAGATCACCAAGAAGGTCGTTGAGTACGCGCACGACCACGGCGTAGTCGTCGAGGCCGAGCTCGGCACCCTTGCCGGCATCGAGGACGAGGTCAAGGTCGCGGCACACGAGGCGTCCTACACCCATCCCGAGGAGGTCGAGGAGTTCGTCTCCAAGACTGGCTGCGACTCTCTTGCCATCGCCATCGGCACCAGCCACGGCGCTTACAAGTTCAAGCCCGAGCAGTGCACCCGCAACGCCGACGGCATCCTTGTTCCGCCCCCGCTGCGCTTCGACGTTCTGAAGGAAGTCTCCAAGCGTCTGCCCGGCTTCCCCATCGTGCTGCACGGCTCCTCCTCCGTCCCGCAGGAGTATGTGAAGATGATCAACGACCACGGCGGCAAGATGCCCAATGCCATCGGCGTGCCCGAGGAGCAGCTGCGTGAGGCCGCGAAGCTCTCGGTCTGCAAGATCAACATCGACTCCGACCTGCGTCTCGCCATGACCGGCACCATCCGTCAGTTCATGGACGAGCACCCCGACAAGTTCGATCCCCGCGAGTATCTCAAGCCCGCCCGCGCCAACATCAAGGAGCTCGTCCGTCATAAGCTCGTCGATGTGCTCGGCTGCGCCGGCAAGGCTTAAACCGTCAAAGGAGAAACGATATGAGTGAATTGAAAGGCGCCTGCATCATCGGCCAGTCTGGCGGCCCGACCTCCGTCATCAACGCCAGCGCCTACGGCGTGATCCGCACAGCGCTCGACTCCGACTGCATCACCGCCGTCTACGGCGCGGAGCACGGCATCAAGGGCGTGCTTGCCGATCGACTGTTCGACATGAGCAAGGAGGACGCGCGCGAGCTGGAGCTGCTGAAGTATACTCCATCCTCCGCACTCGGCTCCTGCCGTTACAAGATCGCCGATCCCGATGTGGACGACACCGATTATAAGCGTATCCTTGAGGTATTCAAGAAGCACGATGTCCGCTATTTCTTCTACAACGGCGGCAACGACTCGATGGACACCTGCAACAAGATCTCCAAGTATATGCAGAAGGTCGGCTACGAGTGCCGCGTGATGGGCGTGCCCAAGACCATCGACAATGATCTCTTCGGCACCGACCACTGCCCCGGCTACGCCAGCGCCGCGAAGTATATCGCCACGAGCTGCATGGAGGTCTATCAGGACGCGCGCGTGTATGACACTGGTATGATCTGCATCATCGAGATCATGGGCCGCCACGCCGGCTGGCTGACCGCCGCCGCCGCACTCGCCACCGAGTACGGCGCGGGTCCCGACCTCATTTACCTGCCCGAGCGCGACTTTGACATGGACAAATTTCTTGCCGACGTCGAGCGCGTCTACAAGGAAAAGGGCAACTGCATGGTCGCGGTCTCCGAGGGCATCCACTATGCCGACGGCAGCTTCGTTTCCGAGGCCAAGACCAGCGCGACCGACGGCTTCGGTCACGCGCAGCTCGGCGGCCTTGCCGCCAGACTTGCCGACGTCGTGAAGCAGAAGACCGGTGCAAAGGTCCGCGGCATCGAGCTTTCCCTGCTCCAGCGCTGCGCAGCGCACCTCGCCAGCGAGACCGACATTGAGGAGGCTGTCATGGCAGGACGCGCCGCAGTGGAGAACGCCGTCGCGGGCATCACCGACAAGATGGTCGCCTTCGAGCGCGGCACGGTCAACGGACGCTACGCCTGCAAGACGAAGCTGCTGCCGCTCACCGAGGTCGCGAACGCCGAGAAGAAGGTCCCGCAGGAGTGGATCAACGCCGAAGGCAACGGCGTGACGCACGACTTCATCGACTATGCCCTGCCGCTCATTCAGGGCGAGCCGAAGCTGCCGAAGGAGGATTCCCTCCCCCGCTTCGCCAGACTCAAGAAGGTCTTGGCAAAGTAAGACCGCCTCGTGCAACAAAAAGCAAAAGGAACCGCTTTCGATAGACGGTTCCTTTTTTGTATCGTTTTAGCAGTCACTTGAATGCCACTCGCCGAGAATGTCCGTGGTGAGCGATAGCGTTGTTTCCTTTGTGCCGCTTTCCGTATAAAGCGTCAGAGTGACGGTGTTGTCCTCCGCGTGGTAGGTCTCTGCCTGCGCAACTACGCCGAGCGGCGCACTCAGCCGCGCAAGCTCCGCGTCTGCCTTCTCCCAGACGATGCCGCTGCGCTGCGAGACGCCTTCCGCGGCGTTCCAACGGTAGACAAAAACACGCGGTACGCCATCGCCGTAGGTACTGCGCGTGACCAGCTCACTGCGCCCGTCGCCCGTGAGATCGAGCGTCCATACGCCGTCGCCCCACGCCGTATCATCAAAGTCATAGCCAAAGGCTTCGCCTGCATAGACAAATCCCTGCTCCGTCAAAACATAGAAGTAACGAAACGTCATGCGCCCACCCTGGATCGTTTCAAGCTCAAAGCCCGGGAAGCCAAGCACATCATCCCTTGCGGTTAGGGAGACCTTCTCAGCGGCCTCGTCCTCCCCGATCCAAGTGCGGCGATCCACGCCGAACGGTATGTCAATCTCCGTACCGTCCGCGCCAAAGAGCGCGTAGCGCGCAATGCCCTCCTCGTCCGGCTCATAGACCTTCAGCGTGACGGCTTGGCCGCCGACCTCCTCGGTCAGCGTAAGGAGCTCGGAGCCGGTGCGGCTCTGCAATTTCTGGTCCATCGCGATGGTATAGTCAAGACCGGTGAACGGCAGCGCGCCGATGAGCTGATAATCCTTATTTTCATAGCTTTGGCTTCCGTTATGCACAAAAAGCAGGGTGCGGTCACGGCCGCGGTCGTTCAGGATATAGCAGCGCGGCGTTTCAGCCGTTCCGTCCGCCGTCGTCGGGTCCTCGCTGTCATGGCCGGAAAGCAGTACAAAGGACGCCTTGGAAAAAAGATACTGTTCCTCCCCGGCAGGCCATGCGACATCGTCCGCCGGCTCGAGCCGGCGGAGCAGGGCGCATATCTCCTCCACATACTTCGCGTCGGTGACAATGCCTTCGGCATGATTGCTGTCAAGGCGGTCAGGCTGAAAGGAAATGGCGTCGGTCGAATCCAGCGCGTCGATAAGCTGCTCCTGCAGCGATGCCGGCGTCGGCTGCTCCGCTTCGATAAAGGCCCATACGGCACATAATACGGCAGCGAGCAAAAATACGGGCAGGGCGAGCTTTCTTTTCATGGCAGTTCTCTCTTTCTTCGTTATGTAAACAGCATAGCATGAAGCGACCGGAAACACAAGTTACAAAGCGGAAACATTTTGGTTACAAATTGTAAGAAAGAGAGGGGTGTCTCCCCTCTCTTCGCAATTTTCAGAGAATGATGCAGATGAGGCCGCCGCTGCCCTCGTTGATGATGCGCTCGAGCGTCTGGCGGAGCTTGGCGCGCGCGTCGTCCGGCATCCGCTTGAGCTTGGCCTGAAGATCCTCGCTGACGATCTCGTGGAAGCTGCGCCCGAAGATATTCGACTGCCAGATCTTCGCCGTGTCGCCCTCGAACTCCTGCAGCAGATAATTGACCATGTCCTCACTCTGCTTTTCGTTGCCGACGATGGGTGAAACGGTCGTTTCGATGTTCGCGCGGATCATGTGGATGCTCGGCGCGCTGGCCTTGAGCCGCACACCGTAGCGGCCGCCCTGCTTCATGATCTCCGGCTCCTCCAAAATGAGCTCGTCGACCGTCGGCACGACCACGCCGTAGCCCGTTTCGCGGGCGTCCCGAATGGCAGAGGATACCTTGTCGTAGTCCGCCTTGACGGCGGAAAGCTCCGTGAGCAGACGCATGAGGTCTCCATCGTCGGCCACGGCGAAGCCGGACTGCTCGCTGAGCGTCTGATAGAACAGTGCCCGCGGGAGCTGAAGCTCCGCGCTGGCGGTGCCGCTGCCGAGCGAGATGGCGTCGACCTTCGCGCCGCTAATGCCCTCATAGGCGCACATGGCGTCCACTGCGGGCGCGACCTCGCGGATGCGGTGCAGTCCCTTGGCGCCCTCGCGGATGCTGCGGAAAAGGCCGAGTTTGATGGCGTGGTCGGCGGGCAGCGCCAGGACCCATGCGGGGATATGGAGCTCCAGCTCAGTCAGCGGGAACTCGTAAAGGATCGCCTTGAGGATATCCCCCACCGCCGCATCGTCCAGCTCCAGGCAGTTGACCGGCAGACAGCATACACCATAGTGTGAAGCAATATCACTTGCCATGGCTTGAACTCTACTTGATTTTGGATCGACGGCGTTGAGCAGTACAAGGAAGGGCTTGCCGATCTCCTGCAACTCACGGATGACGCGGCCTTCGGCCTCGAGGTAGTCCTCGCGCGGAATGTCCGTGATGCTGCCGTCGGTCGTAATGACGATGCCGATGGTCGAATGCTCGCGGATCACGCGCGTCGTGCCCAGCTCTGCCGCCTCCGCCATCGTGACCGGATGATCGGCCCACGGCGTCGTGACCATGCGGGGACTGTCTCCATCGAGCTGTCCCGCCGCGCCGGGGACCATGTAGCCCACGCAGTCGATGAGCCGCACGGAGCAGCTCGCACCCTCATCGAGCGCGATGTCCACCGCCTCCTCGGGCACGAACTTCGGCTCGGAGGTCATTACCGTGCGGCCGCTGCCGCTCTGCGGCAGCTCATCCTTGGCGCGCTCGCGGCGGTAGACATTGTCGATGTTCGGGATGATCTGCGTTTCCATGAAGCGCTTGATGAAAGTCGATTTGCCGGCGCGCACCGGGCCGACGACGCCGATATAGATGTCGCCCGCCGTGCGCGTGGCGATGTCCTGATAGATGCCGGTATTTGTGGTCATAGCGATCTCCTCCGAATCCTCACCGTTCTTGCTTCACTATATGAGCGCTTCGCGCGGGGTATGACAAGCCAAAAAAGAAAAAGAGCCTCACGGCTCTTTTCCCGGGAAATATTCAGCGTCGGCACGGAATGAGCAGCATTTCCCCACCCGGCGCGCCGGTCTCGGCGGAAAGCTCGTTGGCGGTGAGAATATCGGCGACCGTTGTGCGGTAGGCCTTGGCGAGATCCCAAAGCCGCTCCTCCGCGCCCATGGCGCGCAGCACGAGCGTCGGCTGCCTGCCGCCGCTCTCCTGCTGCGGCTCTGCCTTGAGCGCGCACAGGCAGGCGCAGCGGCAGCGGCGGGTACATTCGAGGGTAAAGAGCACCGGAAAGCGCACCTCGATGCCGTCCGCCGTCGCGGCAGCGCTGACCTCGCAGGCCATCACGCTGCGGACCGCGGCGGTACAACCCTCCGGGACGGCGATGCGCGCGGCGACCTCGGTGCGGCGCTCGACCATCAGCGGTGCGCCGCCCTCGTCGAGATAGAGCACACGGAGGACCGCCGTGCAGCGCACGTTTGCCGTGCTCTCCTCCTGCACCAGACTGACGCTGCCAAAATGGACCTCGGCGCACAGCACCGCGGATACCTCCACGCCGGTCTCGATCTGCTCACGGATGCTCTGCTCCTGCGTGATGGTCTCTACGCCACCGCACAGCTCAAGCGTCTGCAGCTGCGCGGAGAGCTCGCAGCTCGTGCTGTAAAGGTCGGTGATGCAGCGCAGGCAGAGCCTTTGGCGCAGCACGACAAAGGCGTGCAGGAAGATCTTTGCGGAGATGGTGCGCGCGTCGCCGCTCTCGCCGCCGATGCGCAGCTCCGCG
>DJRC01000074.1:15274-25551 GCA_002437735.1 Oscillospiraceae bacterium UBA6370
CCCTCGACGATCTGGGAGAAGGGCAGCTCCGCAGCGGCGCTGCAGATGGTCCCGCTCTCCGAGAGATAGAGGACCTTCACGCAGACAACGCCCTTGAGGATGATCTTGCCGCCGATCAGGCGGCACTCCGTCGTGCGGACGGATGCGCTCTCGCGCAGCAGCTCCGCCGCCGGCTCCTTGCTGCTCGAGAGCACGAGGTCGTCGGAGAACACGAAGTCCTTGCTGCGCAGCGCCTTGATGATCGAGACCTCCTGCGTCTCGCACAGCGTCTCAATGCCGTTTTCCGCCCGCTGCGTCACATCGCCGCAGGCCGTGAGCTGCGCGGCGCAGTAGGGCGTAACGGTCAGCTCGACGGCGGCGCGCGTCATGATCTTGCGCGGGTTGAGCGCGCGGACCTCCAGCGCGCTGACGCAGCCGCTCACGCTCGCCTCGGTGCAGCCCTCGCGCAGCCGTCCGTCCAGCGTCTCCTCGACGGGAAGCGTGTACGAAAAGCTCTTGAGCCCGCCGCTGCCGTCGGCTATGTACAAAAGCGTCACGCGCAGCGAGCCGGAAACGCTCACGCGCCCGTCCGCGATCTCGCGGCTGCGCACGAAGAGGCAGCCGCTGCCCTCCACGATGCGCGCGATGTCGGGGCAGTAATCGGGGACGATGGTCTCGGTGCTCTGCTCGCGCGTCTCTACGAGCGGCGGCAGAGCCTCATAACAGGAATACGTCTCTTTGCACAGTTCAAGCTCCATGGCAGTCCTCTCCTTTGGCACGGTTTTGCTTCACTCTATGCGCCAAAGGACCGCTTTATTCCTGCCCGTCTTTGATCCCGAACAGCAGCCGCAGCACGCCGCACAGGGCCTTGGGCGACTTCCACACCACGATCTTCAAATCCGCTCACCTCCTCCGAATACAGCCCCAGCCGCAGACAACGAGAAGCAACGCGACCAGAAACATCAGAAAGCCCACCGGAAAGATGGCAACGATGAAGATCGCTAGTCCCAGCGCCAGCGCGCAGATGCCCAGACAGCACCAGTTCCTGCCCCACATGCCCGCACCTCCTTCCCGTCACGCCTGATGCTACAGTATATACCGCGCGGCGTTGTCCCGTGCCCCGTGGGCATGGAAAAAGCGGCGGGAGGTCCCGCCGCCTTCGCTTCTTCATTTGTTGTTCCACTCCCGCAGATCTTTGAGTTCGTTGTAGAGCCGCAGATAGCTCGCGTGCCGCGAGGCGGAGAGCTTCCCTGCCCGCACAGCCTCCAGAACGGCGCAGCCCTTTTCCTTCGTGTGGCTGCAGCCGACGAAGCGGCAGGCATCCAGATAGGGCGCGAAGTCCACGAAGGTCTCCGGCAGCCGTTCCTTCAGCGCAAGCCCGAGCTCATCGGTATCGAAGGAGGAAAAGCCGGGCGTGTCGATGATCTCCGCGCCGCCGGAGAGGGTATACAGCTCCACATGGCGCGTGGTGTGGCGTCCGCGTCCGAGCGCCTGGCTGACCTCGCCGACCTGCACGGAAAAGCGTGGGTCGAGCGCATTGAGCAGGCTCGATTTCCCAACGCCGGAATTGCCTGTAAAGGCAGACAGCTTGCCGGAAATGCGCTCCCGCAGCTCTGCAATGCACTCCCCTGTTTCGGCGCTTGTGAGCAGAAACGGAAGTCCCGCCTTTTCATAGATGGCACACAGCTCGTCGGCATGGTCGAGGTCCGATTTGTTGATGCAGATTAGGACCTCGCAGCCTTTCAGCGCAGCAATGGCGGTCATGCGGTCGATGAGATACGGATCGGTCTGCGGGATGGCATTCGACGCCACGATCACGAGCTGGTCGATGTTGGCGACCGCCGGACGCGAAAAAACATTGCGCCGCGGCTCGATGGCGTCGACCATGCCCTCCGTACCGGATACCGTGATCTCCACCCGGTCGCCGACAAGCGGCGAAACGCCCTCCTTACGGAAGCGCCCGCGCGCGCGGCAGGTCACGACCCCCTTGCCAGTATCGACGTAGTAAAAGCCGCTGAGGGCCTTTTTAATCCGTCCTCTCACGCCGCCTCCGGGGGAACTCCCTCTGTGCCGGAAACGGAAGGATCGGACCCGTCGCTAACGGTGAGCACGATCTCGGTGCCGGTGGTGACGACCGTATCCTGCGCGATGCTCTGCTCAACGACGGTGCCCGCAAGCGCGTCGCTGTAGACGTGCTTCACGGTGACCTTCAGGCCGAGCGTCTCGGCCTCCTCCACCGCCGTCGTCTGTTCGTAGCCGAGATAGGAGACCACGGTGACGGGCCGCGGCTCCGGACCCTTGCTGCGGTAAAGCAGCAGAACATCGCCCTGTCGGAGCATCTCGCCCTTTGCCGGCTCCGTGCGGATCACGCAGCCGGAGGTGATGGAGTCGGAATACTCGTCCTTCCAGTTATACTGCAGGTCCAGCCCAAGGTCGTCAAGAATGATCTTCGCGCTGCGCCACTCCAGTCCCGTGACGCTCGGCATCGGCTCGGTCTTTTCGCCGGTGCTGACAAAGACCTGGATCTCACGGTTGCTGCGCACCACGTTGTCGGCCGCGGGCGTCTGCTCAACGATCTGGCCCTCCGCGTACTCGCTGCTCGCGCGGCTGCCCATCTCCGTGATGGTGAAGATGTCCTTCACCCGCTCGTCGGCCTCGGCCTCCTCAATGGTCATGCCGAGGAGGTTCGGGACGGTGAACTCCGTCTGCACAGGCTCCTTTTGAAAGCTGCCCATGATGACGTTCCACAGAGCGAACACGATCACCGCGGCCAGCGCGATACCGCCGGCCAGCAGGAGCATTTTCTGCGTTTTTTTCTCGTCGACCGGCTCGTCCTCCTGCGGCTCCTCCCGCTTCGGCGTGACCGCCTGCACGGCGGGGATATACTGCGTCGGCTCGTCGGTATCGGGACGGCGCAGGTCCTCGATGCTGAAGTCAAGGTCTACGTCCGGGTTCTTGCGAAACTCCTCCAGGTCGGCGAGCATGGCGTCCGCCGTCGGATAGCGGCGGTCGATGTCCGAGGCCATCGCCTTCATGCAGATCTTTTCCAGCGCCTCTGGCACGTCGGGGTCGATCTCCCGCGGGGAGAGCGGCACGCTGCTTAGATGCTGGATCGCGACGGATACGGCGCTGTCGCCCTCAAAGGGCAGGCGGCCCGTGAGCATCTCATAGAGCACGACGCCGGCGGAGTAGATGTCCGAGCGCGCATCGGGGCGGTTGCCCTTCGCCTGCTCGGGCGAGATGTAGTGGACGGAGCCGAGCGCCTCCTGCGTCATGGTGTTGGCAGAGTTGGAAAGGCAGGCGATGCCGAAGTCCGTGACCTTGACGCTGCCGTCGCGCAGCACCATGATGTTCTGCGGCTTGATATCGCGGTGGACGATGCCGCGCGAATGCGCGTGGCTCAGCCCCTTCATGATTTGTGTGATGAAGTGCAGCGACTCGCGCCAGTTCAGACGCCCGCGCCGCTCCATATACTGCTTGAGCGTAATGCCGTCGATGAGCTCCATGACGATGTACTCCGGCGAGGAGCGCGACACATCATAGACCGAAACGATGTTCGGGTGGGAGAGCATCGCGATGGCCTGGGATTCGTCGTAGAAGCGGCGGCGGAAGTCCGCGTCGCTCGCGAAATCGCTTTTCAATACCTTGTCCGCCACAAGGCGGTTGAGCCGGTGGCACTTGGCCTTATAGACCATCGCCATGCCGCCGCTGCCGATCAGCTCAAGCAGCTCATAGCGGTTATCCAGCATTCTGCCGATCATTTGATCCATCTATGCGCCCTCCTTTCTTACTCGTGATAGAGCAGCACAGCGGTAACGTTATCCGGCGCGCCGCGCTGTTTGGAAAGCTCGAGCAGGTGCTCAAGGCTCTCCGCCGGCGTATCGCCGCCCCGGGCAACCGCCTCGTACATCTCCTCGTCCGTGGCGGTGACAACCAGCCCGTCCGAGCAGAGCAGCAGCCGTTCGTCCGCGCCGAGCGTCACATCGTACACGTCGCACTCGATATGCTCCTCGGGGCCGAGCGCGCGGGTGATGAGGTTGCGGTTGGGATGCGTGCGCGCCTGCTCGGCGGTGATGCTGCCGCTTTCGATCAGGCCCTCGACCACCGAATGATCGCGCGTAATGCGCTCGAGCCTTCCCGCGCCGACGCGGTAGGCACGGCTGTCGCCGACGTTGCAGATGACCGCGCCGGAGCTGTTCGTCACAGCGGAGACAAGCGTCGTCCCCATGCCGCAGCACTCCGTATGCTCCTGCGCGTGGCGGTTGACGGCAGCGTTTGCTTTGGAAACGCAGAACGACACCGCTTCGCGCAGCTGCTCCGTCGTCATATCCGCGCGCAGGACTGCGTGCAGCTCGTCGAGAAAGGCGCGGACCGCAAGGCTGCTGGCGACCTGCCCGCAGTTTTCGCCGCCCATGCCGTCGCACACGACCGCAATGAGCTGGCCGTCCGTCGCGCCGCGCTCCACGGCAAAGGTATCTTGATTTTCGTGACGCTGCAATCCAACGTCCGTGATGCCGCAGGCTTTCATTGTCCTCTCTCCTTTGCCTCCATCTCCTTGCGGCGCAGCTGGCCGCAGGAGGCGTCGATATCCCCGCCGAGACTGCGGCGCACCGTTGCCGTCAGGCCGTGGGACTCCAATCGCTTCTGAAACGCCGCGACGCGGCGGCTGGGCTTGAACTCGCTTTCGACCACGTCGTTGAGTGGGATCAGATTGACGTGCCCCGGCATCCCGCGGATGCGCTCGGCGAGCAGGTCTGCCTGCCAGTCATGGTCGTTCACACCGTCGATCATCGCGTACTCAAACGAAATTCGGCGGCCGGTTTTCTTGAAATAGCGGTGGCAGGCGGCGAACAGTTCCTCCACGTCGTAGGCGTTGTTGACCGGCATGATACGGCTGCGCGTCGTGCTGTCCGGCGCGTGGAGCGAAACGGAAAGCGTGAGCTGCAAGTTTTCCTCCGCGAGCGCATCGATGCCGGGCACGACGCCGCAGGTGGAAAGTGAGATGTGGCGCATCCCGATGTTCAGCCCCTCCGGGTGGTTCACGAGCTGCAGAAAGCGCAGCACGTTCGCGCGGTTGTCCAGCGGCTCGCCAATGCCCATGAGAACGATATTGGAGATGTCCTTCCCGGAATCCAGCTGGGTGAAGAGCACCTGATCAAGCATCTCCGATGGTGTTAAGTCTCTTACCTTGCCGGCTATGGTAGAGGCGCAGAATTTGCAGCCCATCCGGCAGCCGACCTGCGAGGAGATGCAGACGGTGTTGCCGTGATGATAGCTCATGAGCACCGTCTCGATGCAGTTGCCGTCGCGCAGCTCCCAGAGGTATTTGACAGTGCCGTCGAGCCGGGAAACCTGCTTGCGGGCGACGGTCGGCGCTGTAATGGTAAACTCCTTGCCGAGCTTTTCCCGCAGGGGCTTGGAGAGGTTGTTCATCTCCGCAAAGTCGGTCGCGCCCTTATGGAGCCAGGAGAACACCTGCCTGCCGCGGAAGGCAGGCTCGCCCATTGCGCGCAGCGCGTCGGTGATCTCCTCTTGTGTCATGGATTTGATATCGGTCATCGTTGTCCTCATTCCCTGCGCGTCATGCGACAGATGTAAAAGCCGTCCGTCCCGTGGCGCTGCGGCCAGAGCGTGATGTGTCCCTCAACCGTGCCGATGGGGTCGGGCAGCGCAAAGGTATCGTAAGTAAAGTCCGGGTGCGCGCGGAGAAACGCATCCGTCACCCGCTCGTTTTCCTCGGGAAGCACCGTGCAGGTGGAGTAAACGAGCGTCCCGCCGCGCCGGACATAGCGCGAGGCATTGTCCAGAATGGCGCTTTGGATCGCGGGCAGGCCCGCGAGCGAAGCCATGTCCTTATAGCGGATGTCCGGCTTCTTGCGGATGATGCCTAGCCCGGAGCATGGCACGTCGCAGACGACGACGTCCGCCTTCTCTGCAAGCGCTTCATCGCAGACACGGCCATCGGCCAGACGGCCCTCCATGCACTCGACCCCCAGCCGCTCCGCGCCGGCCTCCATGAGCCGCAGCTTGTGCTCCTCCACGTCACAGGAGAGAATGTGCCCTTTCCCTTCCATGCACATCGCCATCGCGAAGGACTTCCCGCCGGGGGCGGCGCAGGTGTCGATGACAAAGCTCCCCGCCTTTGGCGCGGCGGTCAAAGCCGTCAGCTTCGCTGCAGCATCCTGCACCGTGAACCAGCCCTCGCGCCACGCGCGCAGACCTTCCAGATCGCCGGTGCCGGAAACGGTGAAGCAGTCCGCGAGCCACGGGTGCGGCTCCACGGTTACGCCCTCATCCTCCAGCGAAGCACGAAGCTGCTTCGCGCTCGTTTTGAGCGTGTTGGTCTGAATGGTGGTCGGGACAGGCTCATTGTCCGTACGGAGAAAGGCTTCTGCCTCCTCCGCGCCGAGCAGTCCGACCATGCGCTCGACGAGCGCACGCGGGTGGCTCGTCTGTACAGAGAGCGCTTCGAGCCTGTCCGCAATGGCAAGCGGCTCTCCCCTTCTGCGGTCCACATTGCGCAGCACCGCGTTCACCAGTCCCGCCGCACGGGCGAGACGGTGCGCCTTTGCCATCTCCACCGCCTCATTCACGGCGGCATTGACCGGCACCTTATCCATAAGAAGGATCTGATATGCGCCGATACGAAGGATATCCAGCAGCAGCGGCTCGAGCTTTTCGGGCCTCTGCGTTAGGCAGCGCGCTATGCAGCGGTCAAGGTAAATGCGGTTCTGCATCACACCGTAGGCAATGCGGCTGGCAAAGGCCGCGTCGCGCCCGGAAAGTCCGTCCCTCTTGAGCACCTGCTTGAGCGCGCCGTCGATCCACGCGCCGTTCCGGCGGCAGGCCGCCAGCGCGTCCAGCGCCGCTTCTCTTGCACGGTCGACTCTCATCGGCGCCCCCCGCGGCGATTCCCGGAGCGGTTGAGGAAGATCAAAACGTAGCGCAGGAGCTGCAGCAGCGACGAGAGCAGCGCGGCGACATAGGTCAGCGCCGCAGCACGGAGCACCTTGCGCGCACCGGCCATCTCCTCATCCTCCAGGATGTGCTCGCCCTCCAGCGTTTCGAGCGCGCGGTGGGAGGCGTTGAACTCCACCGGCAGCGTGACGAGCTGGAAGAACGCGACCACGCCGAAGAGGACAATGCCCAGCAGCAGGATCGGCTGACTGTAGAGCACGAGGCCGAGCATCAGAATGATGAACGAAGCCTGCGAGCTGAACTGCGTTGTTTTTACGATGGCGCTGCGCAGCTTGACGGGACCGTAGCCCACGGCATACTGCACCGCGTGTCCGGCCTCATGCGCAGCAACGCCGACCGCCGCGACCGTGGCGGCATCGTATACAGAGTCTGAAAGAAAGATGGTGTTATTGCGCGGATCGTAGTGGTCGGTCAGCTTGCCCGAGCAGCGGGCAATGCCGACATCGGTGATACCGTGCGCGCGCAGCACGCTGGCCGCCGCCTGCGCGCCGGTGAGCCCGCGGCGGTTCGTCACCTTGCTGTAGCGCGAGAAATTGCCGCTCACCGCCGCCTGCGCATAGAGCGAGAGCAGCAGGACCGGAACCAGCAGAATGAGATAGATCAAGTTTGCCGAATCGTAACCGTAGCCGTAAGAATAGTAAGGCATAAGCTCTCCCCTTTAGTCGCTTGTTTTGAGCGGGTGACCGCGCAGATAGTCGGCAGCCGCCATGCGCTTGCCGCCCTCCGCCTGAAGCTGTGTGATGATGAGGCTCCTGCCGTCGCCGCAGGCGACGGAAAGACCGCTCTTGACCGCGCGCATCGTGCCGGGCGCGTCGGCGGTCATTTCCCCGGAAACGGTCTCGTAGACCTTGACGCTTTTCCCGTCCACACTCGCCGCGGCACAGGGCCACGGAATGAGACCGCGCACCTGGCAGTCGATCTCCCGCGCGCTCCTCGTCCAGTCGATGGGCGAAAGCGAGCGGTCGAGCATGGGCGCATAGGTGAAGGCTAACTCGTCCTGCGGTGTGCGCTTCGCCGTGCCGTCTGCAAGCGTCGGAACCGTCTCGCTCAGCGCCTGCGCGCCAAGCTCAGCAAGGCGTCCTGTCAGCGCTGCGGCGTCCTCGCGCTCGCCGATCTCGGTCGAGACCGTGCGAATGACATCGCCCGCGTCGAGCGCCGCAACCATATACATGATGGAAACGCCGGTAACGCGCTCGCCGTTCAGGATCGCCCAGTTGATGGGCGCGGCGCCGCGGTACTTCGGCAGAAGCGAGGAGTGAACGTTGATGCAGCCGTATTGCGGCAGGTCCAGGATCTCCTGCGGCAGGATCTTTCCGTAGGCCGCGACCACAATCAACTCGGGCGCAAGCTCCCGCAATATGCCGAGCGCTTCCCCGTCGCGCATCTTGAGCGGCTGGTAGACCGGCAGGTCTTTCGTTAAGGCATATTCCTTCACAGGCGAGAAGGTCAGCTTCATGCCGCGATTTTTCGGCTTGTCCGGCTGGGTGAATACGCCGACGACCTCATGCCCGTCCTCCACCAGACGGCGGAGCGATGCGACCGCAAAGTCGGGCGTTCCCATGAATACGATCCTCATTCGTCGTCTTCCCTTTCGTACTCGTCCTCGTGCTCCTTGAGGTACTGCTCCAGCTCCTCGTCGGTGAGCAGACGGTCACAGTGCTCGCTGAACAGATGTCCGTCCAGATGCTCGATCTCATGGCAGAAGCAGCGGGCGGTGATATCCTCATCCTCGACCTCAAAGGTCGTGCCGTCGCGGTCCTGCGCACGCACGCGCACGGTGTAGGGACGGGTGACGATGCCCCAGCGGCCGGGCAGGCTCAGGCAGCCCTCCAGACCGGTCTGCTCACCCTCAGCCTTGACGATCTCGGGGTTCACAAGCTCAATAATCTCACCCTCGCTGTCCTCCACGATGCACACGCGGCGCAGGATGCCGACCTGCGGTGCGGCAAGCCCGACGCCGCCGGACTCCTCCAGCGTTTCACGCATATCGTCCAACAGCAGGTGCAGACGCTCATTGAATTCCGTCACCGGGTGGCAGACCTTCTCCAGACACGGGTCGCCCTTTTTTCTGATCTCACGAATGGCCATAGCAGTTCCTCCTATTGTATCGCATTGCAGTCGGCAAAAATGTCGAGACCGCGATTTTCCTTGTGTTGATAAAACGCATAGAGATATTCCACCACCAGACGGCGCAGCGCCGGACAGCCCTTGCCGACGAGAAAAACACGGTAGCGGTAGCGGTTGTTGACCTTTACCACGCTCGCCCCAGCGGGGCCGAGCACCTCGATGCTCAGCGGCTTGAGCTCCTCGCGCCGTTCGACGGCGTAGCCAAGCGCGTCGCGCAGCGCCTTTGCCGCGCGGACGACGCGGCTCTCGTCCGCGCCGGTCACGGTAAAGGAGAAAAGGTCGGCAAACGGCGGATAGCGGCGCAGGCGCCGCATCCGGATCTCGCTTTCGTAGAACGCGTCGTAATCCTGTGCGGCCGCCGCGCGGATGACCTCGTTTTCCGGCGTGAAAGTCTGAATGATCGCTCTGCCCTGCTTGCTGCCGCGGCCCGCGCGGCCCACGACCTGCGAGAGCAGGCTGAAGGTGCGCTCCGGCGCGCGGTAGTTGTCGATATAGAGCGAGGCGTCGGCGCAAAGGACGCCGACCAGCGTGACGTTCTCAAAATCCAGGCCCTTGGCGACCATCTGCGTGCCGAGCAGGATCGGGATCTTTTCCTCTTCAAACTGCCGCAGGAGCTTTTCGTGCCCATGCGACGCGCCGACCGTGTCGGTGTCCATGCGCAGGACCTTCGCTCCGGGGAACAGAGCGTACAGCTCCTCCTCGACCTTCTGCGTGCCGGTGCCGATGTGCTTCATGATGCCGCCGCATTGCGGACAGCGGTCGTAGGCCGGCTCGCTGTGGCCGCAGTAGTGGCACATCAGCCGTCCGTTCGCGCTATGGTAGGTCATCGGAACGCTGCAGCGCGGGCACTCGGGCGCCTCGCCGCACTCACCGCACAGCAGCATCCGGCTGCTGCCGCGGCGGTTGAGAAAGAGAATGCTCTGCTCGCCGCGGGCGAGATTTTCCTCCAGCGCGGAGCGGAGCGGTTCGCTGACAGCGGTCTCGTTCCCCGCGCGAAGCTCCTCACGCAGGTCGGCGATGAACACCTTGGGGAGCGCTTTCTCGTTGTAGCGTCTGTGAAGGGAAAAGACTTGATAGCGTCCCTCCCGCGCGTAATACGTCGTCTCGACCGTCGGCGTCGCCGAGCCAAGCAGCAGCAGCGCGCCGCTCTGCGCGCAGCGGAACTGCGCGACGTCGCGCGTATGGTAGCGCGT
>DJRC01000091.1:0-293 GCA_002437735.1 Oscillospiraceae bacterium UBA6370
CTGCATCGTGCTCGGCTGCGCCGTCGGCGCGGCCTGGCCCGGGGCTGTCTGCCTTGAGCCGCTCGGCACCGTGTTCATCAACATGATGTTCTGCCTTGTCGTGCCGCTGGTGTTCTGCTCGCTCGCGGGGAGCATCGCCAATACGCGCTCACGGCGCAAGGCGGGGCGCATCCTCGGCGCGACGCTCGGCGTCTTCGTCGTCACGGGACTGCTCGCGGCTTTTATCATGCTGGTCATCGTGCGTGTCTTTCCGCCGGTGCTGACGCCGTGGACCGACGCCGCGGCGGGCACGG
>DJRC01000091.1:337-3405 GCA_002437735.1 Oscillospiraceae bacterium UBA6370
GGACGATCCGGCGCCGCTTGCGACGCTGCTCGTCAACTTCTTCACCGTCAACGATTTCTCCGCGCTGCTCTCGCGGCGGGCGATGCTGCCGCTGATCGTCTTTTCCCTGCTCTTCGGCTTCTCGGTCTCCGCCTGCGGCGGGCCGGACACCGTGACGGCGCGGGTGCTGGACGACGCGACGAAGTGCCTTTTGAAGATGGTCTCGCTCGTGAGCTGCTACGCCCCCATCGCCTTCTTCGGTTTCTTCGCCGCGATGGTCGCAAGCTACGGCGCGCAGATCACGGCGTCCTACGCCCGCGCGATGCTGGCCTACTACCCGCTCTGCTTCGTCTACGCGCTGCTCGCCTTCCCTCTTCTGGCTTACCTCGGCGGCGGGCGCGAGGGCGTGCGGCGGCTGCGGCGGCACATCCTGCGCCCCGCGGTGACGGCGCTCGGCACCTGCTCGTCCGTCGCCACCATTCCCGCGAACATGGAGGCCGCGGAGGACAGCGGCATCCCGCACGAGGTCGCGGACCTTGTGCTGCCGCTGGGCGCGACGATGCACATGGACGGCTCGTGCTTCAGCTGCGTGCTCAAGGTCGCGTTCCTCTTCGGCGTGTTCGGTCTGCCGTTTGAGGGCGCGGGACTGTTTGCCGAGGTGCTTGCCGTGGCGGTCTTTTCCTCCGTCGCTATGAGCGGCATCCCGGGCGGCGGCTACATCGCCGAGTTCATTCTCTGCTCGCTCTTCTTCCCAGACCAGATGGCGGTTGCCTACCCCATCGCCGTCACCATCGGAAATCTGGTCGACCCGCCGGCCACGATGGTCAACGCCGCGGGCGACTACGCCGCTTCCTTCCTCGTCGCCCGCGTCGCCGAGGGCGGCGGTTGGCTCGAGCGCGCGGACGGCGAGCACTCCGCATAGCAGAAAAGCATCTGCCGCAAGGCAGATGCTTTCGTTTATCCGCTCGCACCTCCCTCTTCGAGGTAGGGCGAATACATCATGATGGCGTCATTTCGCACGACGGGCTTCTCGTCGAGCAGCGCGCCGTCCGCGTCGAAGCGCTGCTGCCAAAGTACATTGTGGCGCGTGTAGCCGCCCCAATACTCCGCGCGCATCTCATGGCCGCGCTCGACGATCTCGTAGCGGCACTCCGGCGCGGCGGAGCAGCGCCACTCGCCGATGAGGTCGTGCTCGCCGACCGTGACGAGAAGCTGATACTCGTCCGCCGTGTCGTTGCGGATCATCAGGTCGCCATATGGATAAAAGCAGGTCGCGCCGCTGCCGAAGGGCTGCGTGCGGTCCGAATCCGGAAAGACGTCGTAGCCGTGGCGGTGGCGCTCGGTGACGGTCAGCGGCGTGTGGAGCGTCATCCAGAAAATGAGGTTCGAGAGCTGGCACAGTCCGCCGCCGACGCCCGCAACGGCTCTGCCGTTGCGCAGCAGCATACCGGGCAGATAGCCCTTTTTCGCCGTCGGGCGGCCGATGAGATACCAGTAGCTGAAAGTCTGCCCCGGGCGGAGCACGACGCCGTTCACCCGCGCGGAAGCAAGGCGGAGGTTTGTCACCTTGTTCTCCTGCATCCACATATCCACGTCCCGCAGCCTGCGCATCAGGGGCGTTTTGTGGCTCGCCGCGCCGTAAGGTAAGATCGCTTCACAGCGCTCGCGCGCGAACGCTTTTCGTTCCTTGAGCCACAGGAGCCTGCGCAGGGTCCCATAGTAAGCCCCGCCGAGAGCGAGGCGCAGGTCGGAGCGGGCAATGGGTTCCTTCATCGGTCGTTCCTCCTTGCTTTTTTCTCGTTTCTATTCGCGCGGTCCCGGCAGGAAGCGCTCTCCCCCGCGCCGCGCGGTCATCGTGCCGGCGGACAGCTCGGTGAGCGCGGCGTCAAAGCCCGCCGCATTCTCCTGCGGCAGCAGGATGCGGACGCTCACTGCCGCGCCGAAGTCCGTGCCCTCCACCGTGCCGCCGTGGGCGGCGGCGAGCAGCTTTAGGCGCTCGAGCATTGGGTAGGGGCAGTCCACGGTCACAGCGGACCACAGGCGCATCCTCGCCTTGCCTGCCGCATCCAGCGCATCCTTTGCCGACTTCGCGTAGGCGCGCGTCAGACCGCCCGCGCCGAGCAGCACGCCGCCGAAGTAGCGCGTCACGACGCAGACGACATTCTCCACGCCCTCGCGCTGAAAGACATTCAGCATTGGCTGACCGGCGGTGCCCTGCGGCTCGCCGTCGTCGCCGTAGCGCACCACGCCGCCCTCGTGCAGGACGTAGCACCAGCAGTTGTGGCGCGCGTCGTAGTATTTTTTCCGCGTCTCGTCGAGGAAGGCGCGGGCCTCGGCCTCGGTCTCCACGCGGCGGACGTGGCCGAGAAAACGCGAGCGCTTTTCGGTGAACTCCGTCTCGCCCGCGTCCACGGGAACATAGTAGCTCTGCGGCGTGCTCACTCCCAATCCTCCTTCGGCTCGGTATAGCCCTCGACGTAGTCCTTGACCCGGCCGAGCACGCGCGGCGTGCAGACCGCCACGATGTCGATGGTCTCACCATACTCCACGCTCTCGACCTTGGCCTCGCGGTAGAGGCTGTCGAGCCAGCCGCCCTTGTCGTAGGGCAAATGGATGGTCACGCGGCGCGTGCCCTTATCGAGCTCGGCGTCGATGGCGCGCAGCAGCTCGTCGAGCCCCTCGCCGGTCCTGGCGCTGAGATTCACCGTGCGCTCGCCGTGCGGGCGGATGTCGCCGTAAAACAGGTCGGACTTATTGTACACGCGGATGCAGGGGATGCCCTCCGCGCCGAGATCGTGGATGAGCTGATCGACCACCTCCGCCTGCGCGATCCACTCGGGATTGGAAATGTCGATAACGTGCAGCAGAAGGTCGGCATACTCCAGCTCCTCAAGCGTCGCCTTAAAAGCGTCGATGAGCTGATGCGGCAGCTTGCGGATAAAGCCGACCGTGTCGGAGATCACAACGTCGAGCGTGTCGGAGACGGTCAGCAGCCGGGTGGTGGTGTCAAGCGTATCGAACAAGCGGTCATTCGCCGGAATGTCCGCGCCGGTGAGGGCGTTGAGAAGCGTCGATTTGCCCGCGTTCGT
>DJRC01000091.1:3448-9611 GCA_002437735.1 Oscillospiraceae bacterium UBA6370
TAGCCGACGATGGCGACGACCGGGATCTCATTCTTCATCCGACGCTCGCGCTGCGTGCCGCGCACGCGGCGCACCTCGTCCAGATCCTCCTTGAGCTTGTCGATCTTGCGGTGAATGTGGCGGCGGTCGGTCTCGAGCTGCGTTTCGCCGGGGCCTTTGGAGCCGATGGGCCCCTTGCCGCTCGTGCCCGCCTGACGCTCGAGGTGCGTCCACATACCGATCAGGCGCGGCAGCAGATACTGGTACTGCGCCAGCTCGACCTGCAAGCGGCCCTCCTTTGTTTTGGCACGCTGGGCAAAAATATCGAGGATCAGCCCGCTGCGGTCGAGCACCTGCACGCCCAGATCCTCTGTCAGCACGCGCATCTGCGAGGGCGACAGGTCGTTGTCGAAGATCGCCATCGTCGCCTCGGTCGAACCGATGAGCTCCTTGATCTCCGCCACCTTGCCCTCGCCGATGAAGCTGCGCGGGTTCGGGGACGGGAGGTTTTGCAGCACGGTCGCAACGCTCACCGCGCCTGCAGTCTCAACGAGCGCGGCAAGCTCGTCCATGCTCTCCTCGTCCGCGCTGTCTGCCTTGAGCACCGGTGAGGAAAGGCCGACGAGCACCACGCGGTCGCGCGGCTGCTCCACGGTTTTCAGTTTATTTTCTTCCATAGGAATCACCTTTTCTGCGTTCTTTGCTTTCAGTATACGCAGAAGAGCGAAAATTGTAAAGAAAAAGAGGTCTGCTTCCGCAGACCTCTTTCGCTCTTCTTACTTGTCCAGACCGAACTTCTTGTTGAACTTGGCAACGCGGCCGCCGGTATCGACCAGCTTCTGCTTGCCCGTGAAGTAGGGGTGACACTTTGAGCACACTTCCACCTTGATGTTCGCCTTGGTGGAACCTGTCTCAATCACATTACCGCAGGCGCAAGTAATAGTAGTCTGCTGATAATTGGGATGGATTCCTTCCTTCATTGCTCGTGTTCACCTCTTTCCGATCCGAGAGTGCTTTCGTCAGAAAGCCAAAAAGGATAATATCACGCTTTTCGCCAAATTGCAAGCACAAATTTTGTACTTTTCGATAAAATCATCAAGGGTTGCCGCGGCGCGTGCAATTTTCAGCGGAAAACGTTCCCCTCTGTATCGTAAATTTCCGTGCGGCGCACGCGGACGAAGTCCGGCTTGAGCGCCGGCAGCTCCCGCTCGATCGCCTGAGCGAGATAGGCGGGGTTCAGCCCCGGGTTCTGCGCGGCGACCACAGCGTCGGCAAAGATGCTGCCGTCCGTCTCGGTGAGCGTCATTTCGCGGATCAGCGGCACAATGTCGATCTGCGCAAGCTCCTTGTGCTTGGTGCGCTTTTCGATCATCAGCGAGGGACGGGCGAACAGCGCGCGCAGCGCGTCCGCCGTGCCGGCGGGCACGCCGTTATCGTAGAGCAGCTCCAACCGCGCGCGGAGAAAGGCAAACTCACGCACGGGGCGCGTGACCGGATAGCACTCCCGCACGCGCAGGCCCGCGGGCAGACCCGTGTTGAGCTTTTCGGCGATGCCCGCGCCGTCGGTCTCCTCCACCGTTTCAAAGTCGAGCAGCTCGCAGTCGCTCGACTGCCCCACCGGTAGCGGCAGGACGATGGAGATGATGGGGTGCGGGTGGAAGCCGTTAGAGTGCTTGAGATGCAGCTCCGCACGGGGAAACACACGCTGAAAGGTGCGCATCGTGTCGAGATGCGAGATATAGGAAGCCTGTGCTTCCTTGGTAAAAAGCAGTCTCAGCTTAGCCATCGCAGGGCCTCCCCAATAAGAGATTCGCGCCGCAGCCGTTGCAGTGCGTGCGGCAGTCCGGCGTGGTGACGGACTGATACGCCCGTTCGTGCTCGCGCCAGAGGTATTGCTCCGTCACGCCGCTCGAGATCATCGCCCAGGGCATCAGCTCGTCCTTTTCGCGCCTGCGGTTGGCGTAGAAGTGCGGATCAAGACCGCATTCTGCAAAGGCCTCGAGCCAGCGGTCGAGGGAGAAATACTCCTCCCACGCGGAGAGGTGCTCGCCCTTGCGCCACGCCGTTTCGATCACCCTGCAAAGGCGCCGGTCGCCGCGGGAAATGACGGCCTCCATATAGCTCGTATCGGAATCGTGCCAGTTGTAGGTGACGGATTTCGTCAGCATATTCTCGCGCAGCAGCTTCACGCGGCGCTCGTACTCCTCCTTGGGGATCTGCGGCTCCCACTGGAACGCCGTGTGCGCCTTGGGCACGAACCACGAGGTCGAGACCGTGATGCGCACACCGCGGTTCTTGTTGCTCGCGCTCTCGCGCCAGGCGTGCATGACGTGGGACGCAACCTCGGCGATGCCGAGCACATCCTCGTCCGTCTCGGTCGGGAGGCCAAGCATGAAGTAGAGCTTGACCGCGCTGTAGCCGCCGGCGAAGGCGCGGCGGCAGGAGGCCAGCAGATCCTCCTCGGTGAGATTCTTGTTGATGGCGTCGCGCAGGCGCTGCGTGCCGGCCTCGGGCGCAAAGGTCAAGCCGGTCTTTCTTCCCTTTTGCAGCCGCTCCATGAGCGCCATGGAGAAGTTGTCGGCGCGCAAGCTCGGGAGCGAAAGATTCACATGACGCTGCGCGCAAAACTCCTCCAGATCGTCGCACAGCTGCACAAGCGGACGGAAGTCCGAGGTCGAGAGCGAGGAGAGCGTCATTTCCTCGTAGCCGGAATCCTCGATGGCCTCCTTGGCGTATTCGACCAGCAGCTTTTCCGAGCGGTTGCGCACCGGGCGGTAGACGTAGCCCGCCTGACAGAAGCGGCAGCCGCGAATACAGCCGCGAAACAGCTCAAGCGTCGTGCGGTCCTGCACGATCTCGGTGGATGGGACGATGGTCTTTGCGGGATACCACGCCTTGTCCATATCGCGCATGATGCGCTTGGTGACGACCTTCGGCGCGCCGTCCTTCGGCGTGATGGACTTCACCGTGCCGTCGGCGTTGTAGTCCACCTCGTAGAGGCTGGGAACGTAGATGCCGTCGAGCTGCGCGGCGGCGCGGAGGAATTGCTGCTTCGTCCAGCCATCGCGCCGCGCCCTGCGGTGCAGCTCGATCAGCTCGACGTTCATCTCCTCGCCCTCGCCGATCTCGGCGATATCCAAAAAGTCGGCAATGGGCTCGCAGTTGAACATCGCCGTGCCGCCCGCGATGACGAGCGGGGTCAGCTCCGTGCGCTCGCTCGCGTGGAGCGGCACGCCCGCCAGATCGAGCATATTCAGCATGGCGGGAAACGCCATCTCGTAGCCGACGGAAAAGGCGATGATGTCAAAATCGCGGATGGGGTCGCCGGACTCGAGCGCGTAGAGCGGCAGGCCCGCCCTGCGTATCTCCTCCTCCATGTCGCCCCAGGGGGCAAAGACGCGCTCGCACCAGACGCCGTCCATGTTGTTCATAATGCCGTAGAGGATCCGCATACCGAGGTTCGACATACCGATCTCGTAGGTGTCCGGGAAGCAGAAGGCCACGCGGGTATCGACCTGCGAGAGGTCCTTCATCACCGCGTTATACTCGCCGCCCACATAGCGCGCCGGCTTCTGCACGCGGGGCAGGATGCGTTCCAATCGTTTGTCCACAGGCAAGCTCCTTTTCTATTGAGAGACATTGACCGTATTTTACACGCTTTTCCCGCCGCGCGCAAGCCCCAGTTGCCGCAGCGTTCCCCAGAGAAGGCCGAAGGCAGCAAAAGCAAAGAGCCATCCGCTGTGCAGCCCCAGCGAGAGCTTGAGTCCCAACGTGCACAGCGCAAGCGAGCAGACAACGCTAACCGCCGCAGTGATACGCTCCCCCACGGCCGGCCCGAGGAAATAGGACAGGGCAAGGCAGAGCGCCCGCGCGCCGTCGAGCGGAACGACCGGCAGGAGGTTGAAGGCCGCGAGCACAAGGTGCGCTCCGGCAAAGACAAAGGGCCACTCCCGCCACGTCCGCAGGCCGAGGAGCGCGAGGAGAACGGCGCAGAAGAGGTTGACCGTCACCCCCGCGAGCGTGACGATCAGCTCGCGCCCGTAGGAGAGCCGCGCGAGTGCCGGAGCATCCAGCTCCGCGCCGAGTGCTGTAAGGTGAAAGTGCTTGACGGATACGCCGTAGTAGCGCATAGCGGCGAGATGGCCCAGCTCGTGCAGCGCCGCGGCGGTCAGGACCGCCGCGACGACCGTGAGCGGGGAAACGATGGCGGCGAGCAGCACGAGCAGCCAAAAGCTCGCGTTCACACGCACGGCGGCGCTAAACGGTCTTTGCGGCATAGGCGATGGGATCGAGGTATTTTGAGCCGCTGAGCAGCTCGAAGTGCAGGTGCGCGCCCGTGGCGTTGCCGGTCGCGCCGACCGCGCCGAGCGTGTCGCCGCGCAGAACGCTCTGCCCGGAGGAGACCGCTATTTTGCTGCAATGGGCGTAAAGCGTCTCATAGCCGTCCGCGTGGCGGACGGTCAGATATTTGCCGAGCACGGTGCTCTCCCCCACCACGCCGACTGTGCCGTCGGCAAAGCAGACGAAGGGCGTGCCCTCGTCGGCGGCAAGGTCGAGACCGGTATGAAAGGCCTCCGCGCCCGTGTTCGGGTCCTCGCGCCAGCCAAAGCCCGAGGTCAGCGCGCCGTCGAGCGGCGGCGTGCAGGAAAAGGGCAGCGTCGGCTGCGCGTCGAGCACATAATCCGGCAGGGACCTGGCCGCGGCGTCCTCCGCGTTTGCTCCGTCCGGTCGTGCGATCTCCGCCCTGCCGCCGACCTCCGCGGCGTCCTCCGCGCCGCTGCTGCCGAACACGGCGACATAGGCATTGCCGAGGGACTCCGCGAAGCGTTCGGGCGCAGCGACCGCGTGGCCGATGGCAGAGAACGCCTCGGTAAAGTCCGCGTCGCGCACGAGCCATTGGGCAAGCGTGCCGCGGAAGGCTGAAAGATTCCCCGGCAGCACGAGCTTGAGCAGCACGAGCGAGACGAACAGCGCGCCGCAGACGGTCAGACGCAGAAGGCGAAGCTGCGACGCGCCGGAGGGCTGCTCCCTGCGGTGGCTTCCTGCGGCGCTTCGCTTTGTCCGCGCGGCAGCACGGCGTTTCCCCTGTGCGCGCGCCCAGCGGCGCAGGCGCATCCTTACGGTCATAGGCTCTTCCTCCCCTGCCCTTCGTTTTGGGACAGTCTATGCCGCGGCATCGCCGCTTATGCCCGTGCGCAGAAAAAGAGCCGCCCACGGCGGCTCTTGCAGTCATTTGACATAGTGGGCAAAGAAATTTTCCAAAATGCGCTGTCCGTCCCGGTGCGTGGCCTTCTGCAGCTCCGGGTGGAACTGCGTGCCGAAGATGGGGCGCGACTCATGTGCGAGCAGCTGCACGCGGCAGCTTTCCCGCAAGGCGAGCAGGCGGAAGCCATCCGGCACCGCGCTGAGCTGGCCGCGATGGTGCTCGAAGCAATGGAGCGTATCGCCAAAACCGGCAGTCAGCGGATGCTGCGCGAGGACGGTCTGCGGCAGAAAGCCGAACTCCTCGTATCTCTCGCCCGGATAGACGAGCGGCGCGCCGAAGGCGATGCCGATGAGCTGTAGGCCCGCGCAGATGCCAAAGAGCGGGACCGTTGTTTCACGAATGAGCGCAAGCTCGTCGGCAAAAGTCTCGCGCAGACGCTCGCGGTCCCAGTCGGTGAAGCAGCCGGAGAGAAAGATGGCATCCGGCGCAGAGTCGAGCGTCTTGAGCTGTGTATAGTGCCGCACGGTGACCGTTCCGAACTCAGAGAGCTTCGCGGCGAGCGCGTCGATGTTATAAAGCGGGTCGGTAAGACCGAGCTCTCCCGCGTGGGCGATCCGACCGCGGTCACCGGGCGTCGGCTCGTTGTTGATGAGCAGCAGCTCTCTCATGTCAGTCCTCCAGAAGCGCACCGGACAGGTGCAAAATCGCCTCGAGTACGCCGCCGCCGACGGCGGTCGCCTTGTCCGAGACCGTATAGCAGTTTTCCACATTGCCGCGCGGGTCCACGTCGCCGGACTTCATGCCCTTGCGGACGGGGATGCCGTCGGCGATCAAGCCGCGGAGCACGCCGTCGATGGTGCAGACCATCGGCTCGCCGGACACATAGCCCGCGACGTCGCCGGCCTTCACAAGGTCGCCGATCCTGCGCACGGAGCGAAACGCGCCGTCCGCGGGCGCGCGGAGCACGCGCTCGCCGGC
>DJRC01000091.1:9732-16254 GCA_002437735.1 Oscillospiraceae bacterium UBA6370
AGCGTGTGGCCGCGCATGGTCTCGATGACCGCGTGACAGTCCTCCCCCGCCGTGAAGCCGGGGCCGACGCCGACGACGACCGGCGCGTCGGTGATCCTTGTGCCAAGGTTGCGCTTGGCAAGAATAGCGTCCACCAGCGCGTCGGGCGCGAGCGCTTCACGGCAGGTGCAGCCGGGGTCGGCGAGCATGGGAACGACGCCCCGCGCGAGCAGGGCGCGCGCCTCGTCCGCGTTTGTAGCCAGACGGGCGGTCACGCCCTCGACCGTCGTTTCGCCGTGAACGATGGCTTCGGAGAAGGCGACCGTGCGGCGGATGGCCGTCGGGCGCTCCAGATCGGTCAGCACGACCCGGATGCCGCTGCGCCAAAGGCGCAGCGCGACGCCGGTGGCGAGATCGCCCGCCCCGCGGATCAGCGCAAGCATAGATATACCCCCTTGTGCAGGCTCCCCGCCGTGACCGGACAGGTGAGCCGGTTCGCGAGCGCGGCGGCACGGTCGTAGTCCTCCGCCGTCTCGACCTTATTGATGTAAACGCGGTCGCCGAAGCCCTCGGCGAGCAGGACCGCAGCTTCCAGCTCCGGTGTGACAAGCGCGTTCTCACTGACGCCGCACAGTGCGGCATAACGCTCGCTCCGATGGCAGACATCGCGGATGGGTCTACCGAAGCCGTCCGCGCCGACGACCAACACGACGCGCTGGGCATTCGCCGGAATGACCGGTTCATGCGGCGCGTGCGCCTTGAGCGGCAGCTGCCTTGAGCCGTCGGCCTCAACGAGCACATGGTCGGCGAGCCGCGCAAGCGCGTCAAAGGAGAGCGACGGCGCTCCGAGCTTTCCCTCGGCGGATGTCTCCCCGACGCAGACCGCGCCGTGCGTACTGAGTGCGGCGGATACCTCCGCTTCGTCCGCGTTTTCCAGCACCGGATATTGCACAGGTCGCATGATATGGGTCGAGGTGCAGAGGAGGACCGTGCCCTTTTTCCGCAGCTCCTCCGTGAGCGTATAGAGCAGCGTCGTTTTGCCGCCGCCGCCGATGAGCGCGGTGACGCCGCGACCGATATTCAACAACGGTGCGATCTGCATAGCAATACTCCTTTATAGATGCTCCGCGCGGTGGCGGATCATCTCGGCCGCGACGCTGATGGCGATCTCCTCCGGCGTTTCGGCCAGGATCGGCAGACCGATGGGCGCGTGAACGCGGTCGATGTCCTGCTGCGAGAAGCCCGCCGCGGCGAGCCTTTCGCGCGTGAGCGCGACCTTCTTCCTGCTGCCGATGCAGCCGATGTAGGTCGCCGGCGTGCGAAGCACCTGCTCTAAGATCTCGTAGTCCGCCTGATGGCCCGGCGTCATGACCACGGCGTAGTCGTCGGCGGTCAGCGACACCTTGTCAAAAATACGGCGGAAATCGCCGACGATGATCTCATGCGCCGTGGGGAAATGCGCGGGGCTTGCCAGCTCCGCGCGGTTATCGTACACCGTGACCTCGAAGCCGACATAGTGCAGCACCGGTGCGAGGGCGCGGCCGACATGGCCCGCGCCGAAGAGGTAGACGCACCCCGCGCGGACGATAGGCTCGACAAAGGTGCTGCCATCCCAGTAAGGTTTTGAGGTCAAGAAGCTCTCCGTGCCGTGGCGCAGCTCGTCCGCCGTAAGGAGGCGGAATTCGCGCAGCGCTTCGCCGTCGAGCACAAGATAGAGCCAGACGTTTCTGCCGCTGCCGAGCGCGTCGCGCCAGGCGCGCAGCACCCCGATCTGCGCGGCGTTCTCAGGCGGAATATACTGGAACCATGCCGTCACGTCGCCGCCGCAGACCATGCCCGTGCTGTTCGCCGCCTCGGGGTGGAGCGCGAAGTCCCGCAGGGCGTTCCGCTTCTTTTCCAGCAGCTCGCGCGCGAGGAGAATGGACTGCCGCTCCACCGCGCCGCCGCCGACCGTGCCGAGCGCCGTGCCGTCGGCAAAGACCGCCATGTGCGCGCCCGCCCCGCGCGGAGAGGAGCCGTCGGCCTTCAGGATGCTGCAGAGCATCACGCCCTCACCGCGCGACAAAGCGGAGAGCATCGTGTTTAAAATCTCTTTCATTGCGTTATCCTTTACAAAGAATGGTTTTTGGGTATTATAGCAACGATTCCGCGTCAATGCAAGCGTCTGTGCGCGGCGTCTTTGACAAATGCAAAAATTTCCTGTAAAATGTGGGAACCTTTTCGGTTTTCCTGCGTCTATACATCCCGAAGTCACTTTTGTGACCGGCAAAATACATTTTTCAAGGAGAACCAACCACATGAAAAGAACACTTTCCCTCATCCTCGCCCTCGTCATGGCCCTGTCCCTGGCCGCCTGCGGCAAGAAGGACGGCGGCAAGGCCGACGGTGCGGACGCTCCCGCCGATTCCCTCACCATTCTCAATAAGGTCTGGGAGAGCTACACCGACGATGAGAAGTTCCCCGCCGCCGGCGGCGATTACGAGCACAGCGTGGACGACGCGCCCGGTGCGTTCGACCTTTCCGACGCGGACAACCTCAGCTACATGCTCACCGTGCCGGCGGAGGATGCCTCCCTCATTGACGACGCCGCCTCTCTCATGCACATGATGAACATGAACACCTTCACCTGCGGCGCGATGCGCGTGACGAACAGCGACGATGTGACGAAGCTCGCCGACGATCTGCGCGATGCCATTCAGGGCAAGCAGTGGATGTGCGGCTTCCCCGATAAGCTGGTCATCGCCACGCTGGGCAATTACGTCATCTCCATGTACGGCGACGCCGATCTGATCGACACCTTCCGTGATAAGCTGCTCGCCGCCTACACCGATGCCTCCGTCGTTTACGACGAGACGATCGGCGAGGGGGAGATCACCGACGGCGGCGTGGTCGCCTTCTCCCCGGTTGCCTGAGCGCTTCCCCACAGCGCCCGCGCCTTGCGGTACGGGCGCTGTCCATTTCAAATGAGGAGCCAACCGTATGCTGTTTTCCAGTATCCCCTTCCTTTTCTATTTCCTGCCCTGCGTGTTCGTGCTCTATTTCCTTGTACCGATGCGTTGCAAAAATACCGTGCTGCTGCTCGCAAGCCTGTTCTTCTACGCTTGGGGCGAGCCGAAATTTGTTGTTTTCATGCTCGCGTCCATCGTGCAGGGCTATGTGCTTGCCCGTCTGCTGGAGAAATACCGGGCAGACCACAGGCGCGCGAAGCTCTTTCTGACGCTCTCGCTCGTGTTCAGTCTGGGACTTCTGGGCTACTGCAAGTACGCAGACTTCTTCCTCTCCGGCTTTAACGCGCTCACGGGATTGAATATCCCGCTGCTTCATGCGGCGCTGCCCATCGGCATCAGCTTCTACACCTTTCAGATCCTCAGCTATATGGTAGACGTCTACTGCGGCGACGTGAAAGCGCAGCGCAGCTTCATCGACCTTGCCGCCTATGTCGCCATGTTCCCGCAGCTCATCGCGGGCCCCATCGTGCGCTATTCCGACATCGCTTCTCAGCTGGAGCACCGCACCCACTCCCTCGCGGACATCGCCGCCGGCGCACGGCGCTTCGTGCTGGGGCTGGGTAAAAAGGTGCTGCTGGCGAACGTCTTTTTTGAGCTTATCACGACGTTCAAGGCGAGCGACGACCGCTCCGTGCTCTTTTACTGGCTCTACGCCGCTGCCTGCGTGCTGAACATCTATTTTGATTTTTCCGGCTACAGCGACATGGCCATCGGCCTTGGGCGCATCTTCGGCTTCCGCTATCTTGAGAACTTCGACTATCCCTACATCTCCGCGAGCATCACGGAGTTCTGGCGGCGCTGGCACATGAGCCTTGGCTCATGGTTCCGCGACTATGTGTATATCCCGCTCGGCGGCAACCGCGTGAGCAAAGCAAAGTGGCTGCGCAATATTCTGGTCGTCTGGCTGCTGACCGGTCTCTGGCACGGCGCGGCGTGGAATTTTGTGCTGTGGGGGCTGTTCTTTGCCGTGTTCCTAATGGCAGAAAAGCTCTGGTACGGCAGGGCGCTTGCGAAAACGCGCGTTTTCAAGCACATCTATGTCCTGCTGCTCGTGGTCGTGAGCTTTGTGCTCTTCGACGCGAACAGCGTCGGCGAAGCAGCCGCGACCATCGGCGGGCTGTTCGGCGCGGCGGGCGTGAGCGCGGTCAACCCGATCAGCCTGTACTACCTCCGGAGCTTTGCCGTGGTGTTTCTCATCGGCATCGTCGGCGCGACGCCGCTGCCAAAGCGGGCCGTGGAGCAGCTCGGTTCGACCAGAGCTGGAGCTGTGGTGCTTGATATTCTCGAACCGCTCGTGCTCGTCTCTGTGCTCGCGGTCTCGACCGGCTATCTTGTGGACGGCTCGTTCAATCCGTTCCTGTATTTCCGCTTCTAAGGGGGTGCGAGGATGAACAAACGCATCAAAAATATCGTGACCGTCGTGCTCCTTGCCGCGTTTCTTTTCGGTTTTGGGGCGTGGGCGACGCTCAAGCCCGCCGACAGCCTCTCGCTCAGCGAGCGGCGTAAGCTCAAGCAGCTTCCCGCCGTCCGCATGGACGCCGTGCTCAGCGGCAAATTCATGTCCGACTTTGAGGGCTATGCGCTCGACCAGTTTCCTCTGCGCGACGAGTGGCGCACGCTCAAGGCGCTCAACCGGCTCTACGTCTACCGGCAGAAGGACAACAACGGCGTCTATATCAAGGACGGCTATGCCGCGAAGCTCGAATATCCGATGAACGAAAGCTCCATCGGCCACGCCGCCGAGCGCTTCCGCTACCTCTACGAGAATTTCATGGCGGACGCGGGCGCAAGGGTCTATCTCTCCGTCATCCCCGACAAGAACTACTTCCTCGCGGAGGCGAACGGCTACCCCGCCATCGACTACGAAGCCTTCGTTGAAGCCCTGCGGGAGCAGATGGACTTCGCGCAGTATATCGACCTCTTCGGTCAGCTGACGCTGGACGATTACTACCGCACGGACTCCCACTGGCGGCAGGAAAAGTTGCCCGCCGTTGCCGCCTACCTCGCGCGTGAGATGGGCGTGACGCTCACAGGCGAGTACACGGAGCAGGTGCTTGACCGCCCCTACTACGGCGTGTACTACGGTTACGCGGCGCTGCCCATGCAGCCCGACGAGCTGCGTTATCTCACGAGTGAGACGCTCGCAGGCTGCACAGTCTACAACTACGAGACGGATACGTTCGGCACGGTGTACGACATGGAAAAGGGCGCGGGGAACGATCCCTATGAGCTGTTCCTTTCCGGTTCGATCTCCCTCCTGTCGATTGAAAATCCGAACGCCGAAACCGACCGCGAGTTGATCGTCTTCCGCGACTCCTTCGGCAGCTCCCTCGCGCCCCTGCTGGCGGAGGGCTACGCGAAAATCACGCTGGCGGATATCCGCTATCTTCCCTCCTCCCAGATGGGCAAGCTGCTGGACTTCACCGACGCGGACGTACTGTTCCTCTACAGCGTGCCGGTGCTCAACAACAGCGATACGCTGAAATAAGGACGCAAAAAAGCGCCGCGGCCGCAGCGCTTTTTTCTCTGTCTTTTTTGCTCAGTCGTTGATGGCGCTGAGCATTCCGAAGTATTTTTCGTGCTTTTCTTGATACTCGCGGTTGAACACCGGATCGTTGCCCTGGTGCAGGCGGTGGATATACTCGTGGTGGCTGTTCATGACCGAGGGATCGAACTGCGAGATGGTGTAGACGCCGAGATTGGAGCATTGGTCGGCGATACGCTCGGCGTTGATGAGGATATCGAGGAACACGAGCCCCGCATAGACCGTACACTGTCCGTCGCGCAGGCGGCGGATGTGGTTGGTGCGGAGCGTCGCCACCATGTCGTCCACGACCTCCTCCACCGGCTCGATGCGGCGGGCGGTCTGCGCGTCCACGGCGGTGAAGCTGCGGTAGGCGTAGTCCATGATCTCGCGCAGCGCCTCGCCGAGCACTTGAAGCTCCTGCTGCGCGGTCTCGGAAAATTCGATACCCTTGCTGCGCAGCTCCTCGGCGTTCTCCGTGAGATTCACGGCATAGTCGCCGATGCGCTCAAACTCGGAAAAGCATTGGATGTAGTAGTTCAGCAGGTCGTTGCCGTGTCCCGGCGGAACGTGGCTGGAGAGCTTGATGAGATAATTGTCCACGCTGTCGGCCAGCGCGTCGATGTGGTCCTCGTTGCGGTCGATCACGTCGATGGTATGCTGGTCGAAATGATGCAGCACATCCAGCGCGCTCATCACGCCCGTGCGCGCAAGGCGCGCCATGGCGCTGATGGCATCCGACGCCGCGGAGAGCGCCAACGCGGGCGAGGCGAAGAACTTCTCGTCGAGCTGGGAGAGCTCGTGGTCGACGTTCTCGCCGATCTGCTGATCGTCCTTGACGAGGACGCGGGAGAGCTTTTCAAACTGCCCGCACACCGGCAGAAGCAGGACCGCAGTGGAAAGGCGGAAGATCGTGTGGACGTTCGCGATGGCGCCGGAGGTCATCGTCTGCCCCCACAGGCCGTCAAGCGCACCCGCATGGTGGAGGACGGTCAGCGCCGTGATGATGAT
>DJRC01000091.1:16287-29811 GCA_002437735.1 Oscillospiraceae bacterium UBA6370
CCCACGATCACGAGGATCGATCCGGCGATATTGAAGAGGATATGGATCACGCCCGTGCGCTTGGCGTCGGCCTTCGAGCCGATGGAGCAGACGATGGCGGTGGTCACGCAGTCGCCGATGTTCACGCCGATGATGATGGCGTAGACCGAGCCGAAGGTCAGCGCACCCGTCATGGAAAGCGCCTGCAAGATACCGATGGTCGCCGACGAGCTCTGAATGAGGAAGGCCACGCCCGTACCGGCAAGGAAGCCGAGCACCGGCGCGTTGGCAAGGCCGGAGAACATCTGCGCAAAGGTCGGTGAGGAGGAAAGCGGGCTGACCGCTGCGGTCATGTTCAGAAGGCCGGTGAAGAGGATGCCGAAGCCCATCGTGATACTGCCGACGGTGTCGCTGTGCGGCGTCTTGATGGCCATGATGAAGAGGATGCCCGCGATGGCGGCGAGGGGCGCGAGCGTGGAGGGCTTGAAGATGTTGAGCCACGCGCCGCCGTCGGCGTTGAGGTCGAGCAGACGGATGATCTGGCCCGTGATGGTCGTGCCGACGTTCGCGCCGAGGATAATACCGATGGACTGGTGCAGCGTCAGCACGCCCGCGCCGACAAGGCCCGAGGTGAGCACGATGGTCGCCGTCGAGCTCTGAATGACCGCCGTGACCACAAGACCGAGCAGGAAGCCGACGAGCGGATTGTTCGTCACCTTCTCCATCGCCGCCTTGAGCGCGCCGGACGAGCCTTTCTTCAGGCCGTCGCCCATGAGCTGCATACCGTAGAGAAACAGCGCCAGCCCGCCGAAGAGGGAAATAAAGTTAAAAATCGTCATACCGTCACCAATCTTCTGTGTGTTCCCGATCCGTATTTTGCAGTTCCTGCGGCAGAGGCGGCATACTGCGCCAAACTCCACCAAATATTATGGTAGCAGAAATTTACAGAATTGCAAGGATTTTCGCAGAAAAGTCCCATATAATTTCCGTCCTTATCTTTCTTCTTGCAATTTTTCCTTCCTGTGGTACAATAGCGGAAGAAAATGCCATTGCATTTTGAGGAGGTTTTACCATGCTCAACAAGTCCAATCCCATCGGCGTGATGGACAGCGGCATCGGCGGGCTGACCGTCGTGCGCGAGCTGCAGCGCATTCTGCCCGGTGAGGACATCATCTACTTCGGCGACAGCGCCAACTGCCCTTACGGCAACAAGACCGCGGACCAGATCTTTGAGCTGAGCTGCCACATGCTCCAGTTCCTCGGCTCCAACGGCGTGAAGTGTACCGCCGTGGCGTGCAACACCATCTCCACGATGGCGGAGCGCCTTCGTCCCTGCTTCGATTTCCGCATCATCAGCATCGTGGAGGAGGCCGCCAAGTACGTCATCCACGAGAAGCTCTCCAGCGTCGGCCTGATCGGCACGGAATTCACCGTCGCCTCCGGCAAGTATGCCGAGCTCATCCATCAGGGTGCGCCGGACTGCCATGTGGTCGGCAAGGGCTCTCCCCTGCTCGCGGCGCTCGTGGACCGCGGCGACTTCAACCAACACGACATCAATTTAGAGATCACCACGCAGGTCGACAACATTCTCTCCCGCGAAAAGGTCAGCGACCTGATCCTCGGCTGCACGCACTACCCCATCGTGGAGGAGAACTTCCACGAGTGCTATCCCCAGCTCCACCTCATCAACCCTGCGCTGGAGCAGGCGAATGCCGTCAAGGCGTACCTTGCCGAGCAGAACGCCCTGAATCCGCAGAAGAAGGGCACTTTCACCATCTGTACCAGCGGCGACCCGCAGGTGTACGTCAACGTCGGCAAGCGCCTCGGCCTCTTTGAGGCGAGCGAGCTGAAGGTCGTTCACATCTGAAAGCAGCATAAGAAAAGCGCAGCCGATGGCTGCGCTTTCTCTTTGCTCTTTTTTCACTTTTCGCGCCTGCGGAGATAGTATGCCGCCGCGGCGACGACCTCAACAGCATAGACGCCATAGAACACCATGTTGATGTGCTTCGCCTTCTGCCGTGCCAGCGACATCGCCTCCTGCGTGTAGACAGTCACCGGCAGATAGCCGTCCGCCTTTGACCCTGTCCGCCACAGAACGACCGAGCGGTTGCGCCAGATGAAGTTGCAGAGCACATTTCCGTTGTCGTCCTCAATGGTCGCGCCCTCGGTCTGCGAGCGGTAGATCGGCGTGTCATTCTCGTAGTAGAGCGGGCTTTCGGCAACGGCGGTCTCCGTCGCAAACCCTCCGCCGCTGTCATAGGTCGGCTTGACGGGCTTTCGCATATAACGCTTGAACGAGTCAAAGTCCGTGAACTCCACGCCCTCGGCGAGCCGCCTCGTGTCGCCGAAGCCGACGAGCGCGCGAGCAGCAAAGGCGCTCACCGCCAGCGCCGCGCAGAGCGCGAGCGCTGTGGTGCGCAGGAGCCTGTCGTTTTTGCGCTGCGCCTCTGTTTTCTCCTCCGGCGGCGGGAGAAAGCCCTTATTTGCCAGCCGCCGCTCGACGAGCCGCGCGGCGAAAAAGGCGATCACCGCCGCGACAAGCAGAACCAGCGCCGCCTGCCGGAATGTGAGCGAGATCCCGACGCCTGTGCGGCTGACGGTGAAGCCGTTTATCGTGACCGGATGAAACGCCCACAGCAGCGGCAGCGTACAGGCAAAGAGCACCCATGCGGCGCCGTAGGTCCATTCCGCGCCGCGGACGACCGCATGGCGGAAGGCGTCAATGTCCTCCCCCTCCTCGTCGTGTACCGCAAGGAGCGCGGCATTGAGCTGCACGGTCTCGACAGCGGCCGCCGCGACAAAGAACACCGCGCCGAGGAAGAAGCCGAGCAGCGCCCGCTCCAGCGCGCTGTTGAAGGCCATGGCAACCAGAAAGCCCCCGAAGGAGCAGGCCAGCGAGATGCAGCAGCGGGAGCGGAAGCGGGAAAGGCTTGACGCGAGCAGGTGCCTGCGCTGCTGCTCCGCCTTGGGCGAGGTCTGCGGCCCGGCGCTCCCCTCCCCTGCCGCGGCGCGTTCGCCGCGCAGCAGCTCGTCGCAGGTCACACCGAACACCTCCGCGATGACCGGAATAAGCGAAAGATCCGGCGCGCCGTCGTCGCGCTCCCAGCGCGAAACGGATTTGTCCGACACGTTCAGCCGTTCCGCCAGCTCCTTCTGCGTCATGCCGCTCGCGCGGCGCAGGGCCGCGAGGAAGCTGCCCATCGTTTTCTTTTCCATAAAAGCGACCTCCTTTTGGTCTTTGGATGGCCCGATTCTACCGCCGCGTCAGAGAGAATGCCACCCAACGGAGCGGGACTGTCTCTCGCCGTGCGAGAATTTTACTCTTCCCCTTCCAATTTCGGCAGCTCCCAGCCGACGAGCAGCGGTCCGCACCCCACAGTGATGCGCGCCGACGGCGCGACAATGTGATTACTCACACCGAGCGGGAAGCCGCAGTCGATCTCACCGTCCTCGAGCGGGTATTGCAGCCCCTCCAGCGTGATGTGCCCGGCGCGGTCGCCCATGCTGAACAGCGAGACGATGCCCCAGTCCACCTCACGCTCGAGCGTGAGCGTTTCGTTTTCAATCGCCGTGTAAACAAAGTCGCGGTCGTAGAGATACCCCCGCGCACCGTGACGCAGGAGAAAGGCAAGCGACTGGAGATTGGCGAGCGTGTGATCGAGCCGCGCGCCGCCCGTCGCGCCGTAGAGATAGAAGATATCGCAGCCGCGCCTCAGACCCTCGCGGAGCGCGAGCATGGTGTCGGTGTCGTCCTTCTCGACCGGCACGCGGATGCAGTCCGCCGGCGCTTGGCGAACGTCCATGGAGTCGAAATCGCCGAGCACGATGTCCGGCCTGACACCAAGACGCTCGCACAGATGCAGCCCCGCGTCCGCGGCGATCTGAAGATCGCCCTCGCGCGGCCGCTCCCGCAGACCGTAGAAGGTGCCTGCGGCGTAGATAAAGCATCGTTTCATGGTTTTCCCTCCCCGGGATGGTTTGTGGCTCTTATTGTACCGTAAGCCGCGCGCGATGGCAAGCCGCAAAAATTGTGCACATTGCCCCTTGACAAGCCCGTTCAAAAACCTATAATAAAGCTCGACAATTCCAAGGGGCGCTGGCGCAAGCCGGCTGAGATCGGGGCGTAATGCCGTCCCAGTCCCTCGAACCTGATCCGGGTAATGCCGGCGTAGGAATGCGAAGGATATTGATGAGGTATGCCGCATTGCGATCGCCGCAATGCGGCATTTTTTCATCGGACCATTGGGGTTGATCTTTTCAGAAAGCAGGAGAAAAACCATGACCCAAACCAAGACCCGCGCCCTCACCGAGGGCGCACTGATGGTGGCAGCCGCCACCGCGCTGAGCTATGCCAAGCTCCTCGATCTTCCGCAGGGCGGCAGCGTGTGCATCGGTATGCTGCCGATCTTCCTCTACTGCGCCCGCTGGGGCTGCAAGGAGAGCTTCCTCGTCTCCTTCGCCTACGGCCTTCTGCAGCTCATTTTCGACGGCGCTTACGCCTGGGGCCCGACCTCGATGCTGCTCGACTATGTGCTCGCCTACGGCGTGCTGGGCGTAGCCTGCCTGTTCCGTAAGCAGAAGGGCGGCGTCTTCGTCGGCACGGTCGTCGGCTGTGTGTGCCGTTTCATCGTCCACTTTATCAGCGGCGTGACCATCTACCGCATCTATGAGCCGACCGTGCTGTTCAACACGACCTTTGCCAACCCTTACCTCTATTCCGCCGTCTACAATGGCAGCTATGTGTTCATCGACATGGTGCTCTGCCTCGCCATCACCGCGCTGCTCTATCGCCCGCTATCCCGCTACTTCGCGCCGCAGGAAGCGGTCGCCGCGGCAAGGAAGAATCATGGGCCTGAGCTCTAAGGAAACACCGCACAATTACGCCTGCGCAGCGCTGCCCAAAAAAGCAAAAGGGCGAGATCCCTCTCCCCCGCCGGCAGCTGTCAAGAGAGCCGTTCCATTCGGAACGGCTCTCCTGCTTTTTTATAGGCTTTTCAGCTCCACCGGTGTGCCGACGGAGCTGGCGATGGTGTAGATCTTCGCCACATCCTCGATGTACTCGGCGTTGAGATACGCCTGCGCGAGGTCGCCGCCCACGGCGAGCACGCCGTGGTTCGCAAGCGTGCAGCCCCTGCGTCCCTCAAGTGCCGGAACTGCGTTCAGTCCGACCTCCTTCGTGCCGGGCGTCGCGTAGTCCGCGCAGCGGATATCGCCGCCGAGGAACACCAGCGCCTCGATCAGCACGGCGGGAATGATCCGGTGGTTCACGGCAAAGGCCGTAGCGTAGGGCGAATGGGTGTGGAACACGGCGTTCACATCGGGGCAGCCCTCATACACCGCCGCGTGCATCCGCCACTCGCTCGAGGGCTTCAAATGTCCCTCCACCACCGTGCCGTCGAGCCGCAGGGCCACGATGTCCTCCGCGCGCATCACGTCGTAGCGCACCGAAGTCGGCGTAATGAGCAGAAGGTCTTCCTCGCGCAGATAGCAGCTCATATTCCCGCTCGTGCCGGAAAACAGTCCCTCGTGGAAGGCCCGCAGGGAACGGTCCACGATCTCCTGCCGCAGCTCCGTAATCGTTTTCATCGTCTCCCTCCTCACACCACAAGGTTGTGCTCGTCGATGTGCCCGTCGGTGAAGTAGCGGTGCAGATCGTAGGGCGAATAGATGCCGAGGTCGGTCACCACGCCGGAGACCAGATGCGGCGGCGTGATATCGAAGGCGGGATAGTAGCCCTTCACGCCCTCCGCCGCCGTGCGCACGCCCATCGCCTGCAGGGTGAAGTTCGGGTCGCGCATCTCGATGTGTACCGTGTCCACGGTCGGATGCCCCTGATCGGGCGCACCGGTGACGAAGTACGGGATGCCCATGTACTTGGCCACGATGGCGTTCTGAAACGTGCCAACCTTGTTGACCACATGGCCGTCGCAGCAGATGGCGTCGGCGGCGGTGGTAAACACATCCACACCCTCGCGCTGCATGACGAAGGCCGGCATATTGTCGGAGATGACGGTGACATCAAAGCCCATGTCGCGGCAGACCGTCGCGGTTAGGCGCGCGCCCTGAAAATAGGGGCGCGTCTCAGGGCAGAAGAGGCGGATATGCTTCCCTCTCTCGCTACATTCGCGCAGCATCATGCCGACGATCGTCTCGGCAAAGCAGTGCGTCATCACCGTACCGTTCTCGGGGAACAGATCGACAAGGTACCTGCCGATCCTCGCCACACGCTCGTAGCGGGTGTTGTTCAGCTCGACCGTTTTGTTCACGATGGCCTGCGCCGCGTCCTCGCCCGCAGCGAGGGCGCGCTCAGCCTCGGCAAGGCAGAGGTCGCACAAAAGCGCCATGCGCTTGACCGTCGTCGGCCGCGCGTGGGAAATGGTGTGTGCCGCCTTCCGCAGATATTCCATCTGCTCCGCAGCGGTCTTATCGCGGCACTCATGCGCCGCGAGCGCCATGCCCATCGGCACGGCGGTGTACGGTCCCGCGCTCTGCGTCACCATGTCGGTGATGGCCTGTGCGACCTCCTGATGGGTATGGCAGGTGACAAATTCGACCCTCGCAGGATAGATACGCCGGTCAAGTATTTTTACTTTACCGTCCTCGTACCACGCGATGTTTTCATATTGCAGCATAAAGGCTAAATCGTGATCCGCTCTCTGCATCGTTCTCCTCCTTACGCATATAGCCGCTTGACCGCCGCGCGGGCCTCATAAAATACCTTCTCGCAGTCGAGCGTCTTGTATTCGCCGTTTTCGTACAGAATTTTCCCGTCCACCATCGTCATGCAGACGTCGGATGAGTGCGCCGCGCAGGTCAGCAGCGCGGGGGTATCGAAGTTCGGATAGAGGTGGGGCTTGTCCAGATCGAGCGCGATGATATCCGCCTTCTTCCCCACCGCCAGCACGCCGGTGTCGTCACGTCCCTGCAGTCTTGCGCCGTTGACTGTCGCCATGTCCAGCACTTCGGCAGAGCTGACCGCCGTCGGGTCGCAGGAATAGCCGCAGGGCATGATATCGGCCAGGTGCATTTCCTCAAACAGGTCAAGATTGTTGTTGCTCGCCGCGCCGTCCGTGCCGAGGGCGAGGTTGATGCCCGCATCCATCAGCTTCCGCACCGGCGCAAAGCCGCTGCCGAGCTTGAGATTGCTCGTGGGATTATGGATAACGTTCACGCCGTGGCGCTTCAGAATGGCAATGTCCTCGTCGCTCACGGCGACGCAATGCGCTGCGGCGGTGGGACTGTCCAGCGACCCCAGCTCCTCGAACCACGCGACAGGGGACTTGCCGTAGCGCGCGATGCACTCGTCCACCTCGCGATGTGTTTCAGAGAGATGAATGTGCATCCGCCCGCCGTGCGCCTTACAGAGCTCGCTGTAGGCGCGGACGATGTGCGGCTTGCAGGTATACTCCGCGTGAATGGAAAAGTCGATGCGGATGCGCCCGTTCTCGGCGTTGTGGTACTTCTCAAACAGCTCCACCGACTGTGGGATCTGCGTGTTCTGCTCCACGGTCTGGTTTTCGTCAAAGCACTGCACGCAGCGGCTGATGTTCGCCTTCATGCCCGCTTCCGCGACGGCGGCGACCGTCTCGGCGGGGAAAAAGTACATATCGGAAAAGCTCGTCGTGCCGCTCGCCAGCATCTCGAGGATGGCAAGGCGGCTGCCCGCCGCGATGTCCTCCGGCACCAGCCGGTCCTCGATGGGAAAGACCTTGTCGAACAGCCACTCCCGCAAAGGCAGGCCGCTGCCCACGCCGCGCAGCAGCACCATGGGCGAGTGATTATGGCAGTTGATGAGGCCGGGCATGAGCAGCTTACGCTCCATGCTTTTGTGCTCCTCGTACTCCCCCGCCGGTTTCTCCGCGCCGATGTAGTCGATGGTATCGCCGCGCACGCCGAGGAAACCGTGCAACGTCGAGTACACGCCGTCCTCCCCGCGCAGCAGAAGATCGCAGTTTTCAAAAAGAATGCTCATAATAGTCTCCGTTTCGATTAGTGCATTGATTCTACCACGCATACACGGGAATTGCAAGAAATACGGCGCACGGTTCGTACACCGCGCAAAAAATGACCGTTCTCCCATCGGAGAGCGGTCATTTTTTTCTGCTGCGCCCGGTGCTCAGCGGACCATCGGCAGCGCTTCCGCGTCCGGCGCAGTTCCGCTGTGCATCGCGCGGCGCGCGGAGGAAAGCATCAGCTTGATACGGTTGAGCTGATTGACCTCGCTCGCGCCGGGGTCGTAGTCCACGGCGACGATGTTCGCCCACGGGTACGACCTGCGCAGCGCCTTGATGACGCCCTTGCCGACCACATGGTTCGGCAGGCACGCGAACGGCTGGATGCAGACGATGTTCGGCGTGCCGGAGGTGAGCAGCTCCGCCATCTCGCCGGTGAGGAACCAGCCCTCGCCGTACTGATTGCCGATGGCGAGGAACGGCTCGGCGAGCTTCGCCACATCCTCGATGGGCATGGGCGCTTCAAAGCGGCGGCTTTTTTCCAGCGCCTCGAGCGCGGGCGCGCGGAGACGGCGGAGCATCTCCACGCCGGCCTTGGCGACCACGGAATCCTTCCATGAGGTGCCGAGGTTCTTATGGCGAAAGTCGCGCCCGTAGATGCTGTAGTTGAAGAAGTCCAGCAGGTCCGGTACGACCGCCTCGGCTCCCTCGGCTTCCAGCAGCTCGACCAGATGGTTGTTCGCGAGCGGCATATACTTCACCAGAATTTCGCCCACGATGCCGACGCGCGGCTTACGCAGCGTCTCGTCGATGGGCAGCGCGTCAAAGTCCGCCACGATGCCGCGGCAGACGTCGGCATAGCGCCACTTCGTTTTGGGGTTCACGAGCGAATCGACGCAGATCTCCTTCCACTTCTGATGGATTGCCTCGGCGCTGCCCTTTTCCAGCTCATAGGGGCGAACATGGTAAAGGCAGCGCATGAAGAGGTCGCCGTAGACCAGCGCGTGGACCGCGTCCATGATGAGCCCCTTAGAGAGCGTGAAGCCCTCGTTCCTCTCCATGCCGTTGAGGTTGACGGAGACGACCGGAATGTGGCCGTAGCCCGCCTTTTCCAACGCGCGGCGAATGAAGCCGACGTAGTTGCTCGCGCGGCAGCAGCCGCCCGTCTGCGTCATCATAAGAGCAAGGTGATCGGTGTCGTAGCGGCCCGATGTCACCGCCTCCATGAGCTGGCCGACCACCGTGATGGACGGGAAGCAGGCGTCGTTGTTGACGTACTTGAGTCCCATGTCGATGGCCTTGCGGTCGTCGTTTTTGAGCAGCACCACGTTGTAGCCGTGCTTGGCGAACACCGGCTCGAGAACATCGAAGTGAATGGGACTCATCTGGGGCGCGAGCAGCGTCCATTTCTCGTCGCGCATTTTTTTCGTGAAGGCCGCGCGGTGGTAGGCCGCGCTCTGCGGGTGCGCGTAGATGCCCTTCTCGCGGCGGATGCTCATGGCGGCAAGCAAACTGCGGATGCGGATGCGTACCGCGCCGAGGTTGTTGACCTCGTCGATCTTGAGAACGGTGTAGAGCTTGTTGCTGCCCTCGAGAATTTCGGAGACTTGATCGGTGGTCACGGCATCAAGACCGCAGCCGAACGAGTTGAGCTGAATGAGCTCGAGATCGTCGCAGCGGCGCACGAATTCCGCCGCCGTGTAGAGGCGGGAGTGGTACACCCATTGGTCGTTCGCGCGCAGTGGACGCTCGGGCGTGAAGTGGATGGGCAGGCTGTCCTCGGTCAGCACGTCAAGGCCGTAGGAAGCGATCAGCTCGGGGATGCCGTGGTTGATCTCGGGATCAAGGTGGTAGGGACGCCCCGCGAGGACCACGCCGCAGCGTCCCTCCTGCCGCATTTTTTTGAGCACTCGCGCACCCTCAGCGCGGATATCCTCCTTCGCCCTTTGCTGCTCGGCCCATGCAAGGGAAACCGCCTGCCGCGTTTCCTTCTCCGGTATCCCCCACTGCTCGCGGCAGAAGCGCGCCATGCGGTCGGCGACTGTCCTTTCGCTCGTAAAGGCAAGGAATGGCTTCAGGTACTCCACCTCGCCGTCGGCGGCCGCCTCGACATTGTTCTTCAGATTCTCGGGGTAGGACACCACGATGGGGCAGTTGAAATGGTTCTGCGCGTCCGGCGTTTCCTGATGCTCAAAGAACACGCAGGGATGGAAGATGGTATGCACGCCCTCGTCGATGAGCCACTGCACATGGCCGTGGGCGAGCTTCGCAGGATAGCACTCGGACTCGGAGGGAATGGACTCCATGCCGCGCTCGTAGAGCTTTCGGTCGGAGAGCGGCGAGAGGATCACACGGAAGCCGAGGGCCTTGAAAAATGTCGCCCAGAAGGGGTAGTTTTCATACATGTTCAGCACGCGCGGGATGCCGATCTCGCCGCGCGGCGCATCCTCGGCCGCAAGCGGCGGATAGCGGAACAGCCGCTCGCGCTTGTAGGCGAACAGGTCCGCGCCCTTTTCGTGCGCGTCCGTATTGCCCGCGCCCTTCTCGCAGCGGTTGCCGGTGGTGTAGCGCCGCCCGCCGGGGAAGCGCGTAACGGTGAGCATACAGCGGTTGGAGCAGCCGCCGCAGCGCAGCGTCTGCGTCTTATACTCCAGCGTCTCGATCTCCGCGAGCGGGAGCATCGCGGTCTCCTGCCCATGGTAGTGGCTACGGGCGATCAGCGCCGCGCCGAAGGCGCCCATCAGACCCGAAATATCGGGGCAGACCGCCTCCGCGCCGGAGATCTTTTCAAACGCGCGCAGCACGGCCTTATTGTAGAAGGTACCGCCCTGCACGACAACGTGCGCGCCAAGCTCGCTCGGGTCGGCGAGCTTGATGACCTTATAGAGCGCGTTTTTGATGACGGAGTAGGCAAGCCCCGCCGAAATATCCGGCACGCCTGCCCCCTCCTTCTGCGCCTGCTTGACGTTGGAGTTCATGAACACCGTGCAGCGCGTGCCGAGATCGACCGGGTGTGGCGCGAACAGCGCCTCCTTCGCAAAGCCCTCGGCGCTGTAGCCGAGCGAGGCGGCAAAATTCTCGATGAACGAGCCGCAGCCGGACGAGCACGCCTCGTTGAGCAGCACGTTGTCCACGCTGCCGTTGTGCAGCTTGATGCACTTCATGTCCTGCCCGCCGATGTCCAGCACGCAGTCCACCTGCGGATCAAAGAAGGCCGCGGCGGTGCAGTGGGCGATGGTCTCGACCTCGCCCTCATCGAGCGAAAACGCTGCCTTCAGCAGCGCCTCGCCGTAGCCGGTCGAGCACTCACGCAGGATGTGCGCGCCCTCCGGCAGCTCACGCGCGAGCGCGGAGACGGCGCGCTTCGCCGTCTCGATGGGGCTGCCCTGATTGTTCGCGTAGTACGACCACAGCAGCTCGCCGCGCTCGCCGATGAGCGCGAGCTTCGTCGTGGTCGAGCCGGCGTCCACACCGAGGAAGCAGCCGCCCGTGTAGCTTGCCAGGTCTCCCTTTTCCACCACCGCCCGCGCGTGGCGCGCGCAGAAAGCGTCATAGTCCTCCTGCGAGGCAAAAAGCGCCGGCAAGCGATGGAGCTCGAAGGCCATCTCCACGCCGCTCGTGAGCCGGTCAATGAGCGAGGCGATGGGCAGCGCCGCACATTCCGTCTCGTCAAGCGCCGCGCCCATCGCGGCGAAAAGGTGCGAGTTCGGCGGGTCGATCGCCGTCTCGTCCGTGAGCTTCAGCGTGCGGATGAACGCCGCCTTGAGCTGCGGCAGGAAGTGCAGCGGCCCGCCGAGGAAGGTGACGTGACCGCGGATCGGCTTGCCGCAGGCAAGGCCCGAAATGGTCTGGTTGACGACTGCTTGAAAGATGGAGGCAGCAAGATCCGCCTTGGTCGCCCCCTCGTTGATGAGGGGCTGGATATCCGTCTTGGCAAACACGCCGCAGCGCGCGGCGATGGGATATATCTGCTGATAATTCTCCGCCTCGCGGTCAAGGCCTGCGGCGTCGGTCTGCAAAAGCGCCGCCATCTGGTCGATGAACGAGCCGGTGCCGCCGGCGCAGACGCCGTTCATGCGCTCCTCAAGCGTCGTGCCGAAGTAGATGATCTTCGCGTCCTCGCCGCCGAGCTCTATGGCCACGTCGGTCTGTGGAGCCTCGCGCCGCAGCGCGTCCGCGACGGCCACGACCTCCTGTACGAATGGGATGCCGAGCGCCTTGGCCAGATTGATGGCGCCCGAGCCGGTGATCTTTGCCCGCAGGGCACAGTCCCCCACCTGCTCACGCGCTTCACGCAGAAGCGTCGAAAGCGCCTCCTGCGTGTGTGCGCAATGCCGCCGGTACTCGCCGAAGAGCAGCTTTCCCTCCTCGTCCAGAAGGACGAGCTTCACGGTGGTGGAGCCAATGTCGATGCCTGCGCGATATGTATTCATGAAAGGACCTCTTTCTGCCGGTAAATTGTCTGTGCGAATGCAACGTATGGATCGGTAATTTCAGTATAGTTTTCTCAAAAGCAAAGTGAAAGTTAAGAAATAAGAAGAGGAAGTTAAGAAATTGTAAAAAATGGCATTGCACGCCGCTCCTGCGGAATGCAATGCCGTTCTCGTTTTTTCTCTTTGCGCGTGCGTCAGAGCGCCAAAATGCGGCGGATCGCCTCGCCCACGCCGTTGTGGTCATTGTCCGCTGTGGCCAGATCGCAGCGGGCCTTGATGTCCTCCGACGCATTGCCCATCGCCACGGAAAGCCCCGCGTCGTGCAGCATCGCGCGGTCATTGTCCGAGTCGCCGATGCCGACAGTCTGTGCCATTGGGATATGCAGATAGTCCGCAAGCACCCTCAGGCCGCTGCCCTTGGTGACGCCCTGCGCCGTCATCTCCAATGTAGTCTCCTCCGGCATTGCAAAGGACAAGGGAAGCATCCTAAGCTCCTCATAGCATGCATGGCAATCCTCCGATGAACGGAAGTAAATGTTCACCTTGCCGATGGATGTAAGGTGCCGTGCCTCCTTGGCCATATCGGCGACCTTGCGCGTGATCCTCTCAAACATAGGCTGATAGATCCCCGCGTGAAAGTCCTTCATGTGCGTTACATCGTCTGCGGCAACAACGGTCTCGTCGTCCGTAAGGATATGCGGCATCGCGCGATACCGTTTTGCAGTTTCCGCCAACGCAGCAGCTATTTCCGATTTGACCGGGCGGCGGTCAATGCAGCGTTTTTCCACACGGTCATAGACGAACGCGCCCGTGCTGCACACGGCATAGCGCATCATCGGCACCATGTCAAAATACAGCTCCAGCTCCGGCACGGCACGACCCGTGCAGTACACCACATGAATGCCGCGCTCGCTTGCCGCGCGGATATCGCGCACAGTGTCCGGGGCAATGGTCTTGTCCGATGTCAGGAGCGTTCCGTCCATATCCAACGCAATGATGCGGTAATTCTTTCTCTCCATGCATGACCCTTTCTTCAAATTCAGAAGGTCTCCCCTGCGCCTCCGCGGGAAGACCTTCCTTTTATCGTTTGAGATGCCCGGCAAGGGCGGTGATAAGCGCGTCCTTGCCCTCGCCCTTCTCGGCGGAAAACGGCACGAGCA
>DJRC01000011.1 GCA_002437735.1 Oscillospiraceae bacterium UBA6370
GTAGCCCTGATCCGCCATGCCCTCCGCAGCGAGATCCGCGTACTCATAGCGCTCGCCGCCGATACGCATGGACGACACGCGGTAGTCCCCCGCGTACTTGGTGGTCTTGCTTTCGAGGGCGGAGGGGTCGAAGCCGCTTCCCTCCTCCTTGCCGCCGCAGGCGGCCAGCGAAAGTGCCAACACGAGGGCCAGCGCAAAAGATAAAACCTTTTTCATCCTAATATTTCCTTTCTGCTCTTTGTTTGAGCGCTGCTCACTGCGGTCTCGGCGAGCCGCAGAACTGGCAGAATTTTCCACCGTCGTTCGCGCCGCCGCAGGCGGGGCAGGTCCAGAGGCCGGACACTGCCGCCCCCGGTACAGGCTGCTGGTAATTCTGCTGGGCAGGCTGCTGAATCGGCGCCTGATACCCTTGAGGAGCGGGCTGCTGTCCATAGGCATTTTGCTGCATGGGCTGCTGTATGTAACCGCTCTGCATGGGCTGGCCGTAGCCACCTTGTACCGGCTGCTGAGGATAGCCCTGCTGGAACTGAGGCTGACCGTAACCGTTTTGCGGATAACCGCCTACGGGCTGGCCGTAGTCCTGCTGGGGCGTCTGGCCACCGTTGAGCGTATTCACCACCTGACACAGCTGCTCCGCCATCTGGCGGTACTGCCGGTACTCCGGATTGTAGCTGGGGTCAAAGCCGCCCCGCATACCGGTATTCAGGAACTGCCCCACGCGGCCGCGGCCAAAAGTGTTGGGCGCTTCGCTGACCATCTCCACGGCGCGGGGATTCAGCCGGAACCTCATCTCGTCGAAATAGGGGTGCGTGACGGTGATGATGATGTCGAACTGGTAGGTGTATTCGTAGCGGGGCGGATTGTAGCTGATCTTCTTGTTGTCCGGACCATCCCGCATCAGCTCCGTTTCCCGCTCATCGATATCCATGCGGCAGCCGGTGACAGCGGTAAATTCCAGCACATCAGGGTTTGCCTCTCGCAGATCGCGCGAGCGGGTCACCATCATCCAGCGGTGGTTGTCGTCCAGCAACACCTTCCACTCCTCGCCGTAGGAACGGGTGGTCTGGAACTGCGCTACCTTTTTCCGGTTCTCCTCACGATAGGCCAGCTGCTCCTTGATCTCAGAGAGCGTCGAGTGGCGGCGCTCGCTGAACCACGGGGAGAGCTTCGCGGCGCAGTTTTTGCAGAGGTTACCGTCCTCCAGCTTGCGGTTGCCGAGAAGACCGATCTTCTCCCCGCAGACGTCGCAGTATTTCTTATCAAAAAGTCCCATGGCGTTCTCTCCTATTTCTGTATTTTTTGAAATGTTACGGTTTCTGTCGTGCCGTCGCTGTGCGAAAGCTCCATTGTAAGGCTGCCCTCTTCCGCTTTGTGGACGAGGGACATGATCTCGCCGCTCTCCGTGCCGTCCGCAGCGTACAGCGTCGGTGTTTCTATGGTAAGCTCCGTCTCCTCGGCATCCCCCGGCCGGAGGTAGGCGAATGAGAGCGTACTCTCCGCAGCCGTTTTGCCGTTGAAGGTCAGCGCCATGTGGTCGTCCCCGTCGAGCGTCAGCGTCCAGCGCGCATCGCCGCTCGACCATTCGCCCGCGAGTACTCTCCAGAGCGCGTCGTTGTCCACATAGCTTCCGTTTCCGTCGAGGACCTCAAGCTCGCCATGCGCCCGTTCGGTGCCAAAATGCTTATACAGTCCGGAAAGCGTCATGCCGATCACCACCCCCGCCAGCAAGATCCAAAGCGTTCGCCGCTTCATGTATCGCTCAGGCTCTGGGCTTGCCGCAGTTGGAGCAGAACTTGCCCTTGTTCACGGCGCCGCATTCGCACGTCCACTCGTTCGCGCTCGTCGGAGCGGGCTTGCCGCAGTTCGCGCAGAACTTGCCCGTGTTGCCCGTCTGTCCGCACGCGCAGGTCCAGCCCTGTGCCGCCGCGGGAGCGGGAGCCGCCTGCTGCATCTGCGCGCCCTGCTGGTAGAGGGCGTTCATCTGGCCGCCGGTCATATTGCCTGCCATGCCCATGCCCATGAACGCGCCGACCGCGCCGTTCGGGTTTGCCGCCGCTGTCTTCATCGCGTCGCCGGTCGCGCCTGCGATGTGTGCCGCCGCACGGGTCGGGTCCATGAACGCCGCGTTGCGCTGCATCTCCTTGATCATCTTCTCGTCGTCCTCGTTCGCCGTGACGGAGGAAACGCCGAAGGAGACGACCTCGATGCCGCGCAGGTCGCGCCACTTGGCGCTCAGCGCCTCGTTGAGCGCGTCCGCCAGCTCGACCGTATGGCCGGGCAGCGCGGAGTAGCGGATGCCCATCTCGCTGATCTTCGCAAACGCGGGCTGGAGCGCGGTGAGCAGCTCGGTCTTGAGCTGGCTGTCGAGATTCGAGCGGTCATAGTCCTCGCTCACGTTGCCGCAGACGTTCGTGTAGAACAGCAGCGGATTGGAGATATGATAGCTGTACTCGCCGAAGCAGCGGATGCCCACGTCGATGTCGATCGCCGCGCGCTGGTCCACGACGCGGAACGGAACGGGGGACGCCGTGCCGTACTTGTTGCCGACGAGCTCCTTGGTGTTGAAGTAGTAAACGCGCTGATCCTTGGGCGCTTCACCGCCGAAGGTAAAGCGCTTGCCGATGTTGGAGAACACCTTGCCGATGCTGTCGCCGAGCTTACCGGAGAAGATGCTCGGCTCGGTGGAGGAATCATAGAGGAATTCGCCCGGCTCGGCGCAGACCTCCACGACCTTGCCCTGCTCGACGATGAGCATGCACTGGCCGTCCGCCACGGCGATCATCGAGCCGTTGGTGATGATGTTCTCGTCGCCCTTATAGTTGCTCGAACGGCCCGTGACCTTCTTATGGCCCTTGGTCGCCAGAATGTTTGCGGGCATTGCTTCACAATAAAAGTATTCCTTCCACTGGTCGGCCATGACGCCGCCTGCCGCGCCCGCGATCGCTTTGATAAGTCCCATA
>DJRC01000090.1 GCA_002437735.1 Oscillospiraceae bacterium UBA6370
CCTCGGCCAAAATGAGCACGAGCGTCCAGACCGTCGGCTTTTTGTACTCGCGGATACACTTGGTAAGCTGTCGGATCATTCGCTTTCACATCCTTTCCCGCACGGGGCAAAATCCCGTGCGCCGTTCATTTTTCTTGCGTTTTCCAGCATCACGTCGGTGATGCGGAGGAGCTGCGCGACCTCGTCCTCGCTCAGCCCCCGGCAGAGCTCTGAGAACACGCGCTCGTCAAATTCGCCGATCGCCTGATGGAGCGCGCGGGCCTTTTCTGCCGAGGCGACAGCCTTGCACCGCCGGTCTACCTCGGAGGGACGGCAGGTGATAAAGCCCTTGCTCTCGAGCTTTTTCAAAAGCTCCGTCATCGTCGGGTGCGTCACGTGCGCCGCGTCCTCCAGCGCCTTCTGCGTGACCTCGCCGGTCCCCTCGCGCTCGAGCCGCCCGAGCGCACCGAGCACACCGAACTGCGTGCCGGTTAGGCCGGTCCCACGGACGTATTCGTCCATCTGCCGGCGCATGGTGCGCTGCAGCACCGCAAAGCGCAGTCCCTTCGGCATGGGGTGCTTACACATTCTTCCTCACCTCGAAAAATAAAATACGTCGCATACGACCTATTGACCTGCGTATTGTAGCCGAAACAATTTTTCTTGTCAAGCGGGAAAATGAAATGACACAGAAAGTTCACAAATGAAACGGCCCGTCCCGCAGGGGACGGACCGGATCGACGGAGGGCGTTATTTGCCGGCAGGCACGGCGGTACGCCGGCGCAGCACACGGAGGAGCAGATACATTACAACAAAGACCGCGGCGAGGAGCACGGGGTAGCCGAGCAGATGGCTGCCGAAACGCTCGAAGAGCTTGAGGGGGTTGCCCTCGTCGGCGCGCATGAGGAACATGAAGTTCGTGCCGAACGCACGGTTGAAAAACCAGATCGGCACGGCCATCGCCACGAGCAGGGCGAAGCAGCGCGGAAACGCGCGCGGCTGCGGGTCCATGTCGCCGCGGAGGGTCAGCGCAAGGGGATAGAGCGCGAGCAGGAAATGCACGGTGAAGCTGTGGAACACCATGAAGTTGAGCGGCGGCAGCGGGGTCCATGTCGGGAAGAGCAGCGCCGCGCAGGCGGCGGGCAGACAGACGAAATACAAAAAGGTGTCGAGCAGCTTCGGCCGCCGCCAGGCATGCAGGGCGATGAGAAAAATATTAATGGAGCACAGGTGCAGCGGCAGGTAGTCGAGGTCAAAATTGCCGCCGTAAAGCAGCCCGAAGTCCTTGAAGAACTCGTCCGCGATGAGCAGCAGCGCGACGGTGCGCCGCCAGCGGCGGCGCTTGTCCGCGTCCATGCCGCGATAGCCGCGGCAGAGCACGGCGCCGAGCAAAACAAAAACGGCGAGCACGGCGAGATGGAAGGCACCGAAATGCCGCCAGCCGAGGCCCGGCGCGATGGTGTCGACGGTTTCCCAGAAATAGGTCATAGCACAGCGATCTGCCTTTCTTTATGACTTCTGAACGGTACGCCCTGAGTGTAGCACGCGGCGGTGAAAAAAACAAGGGTGCTTGTGCAGTCTTAAAGAAAGTGGTATAATCTTAAAAATCGAAAAGTCTTTTGCGCCGGTCCGCTGTGGGCGGCGCGGAAACGAGGACTGCGTATGAGCGCGATGCTTCCGAGCCGCCAGCTGTGGGCGCAGGGACCGCATATCGTCGCCATCGGCGGCGGCACGGGCCTTTCCACCATGCTGCGCGGACTGAAAAAATACACGAAAAATCTGACCGCCATCGTCACCGTGTCGGACGACGGCGGCGGCAGCGGTATGCTGCGGCGGGACATCGGGATGCTGCCGCCCGGCGACATCCGCCACTGCATGGAGTCGCTCGCGAACACCGAACCGGTCATGCAGCAGCTCCTGACCTATCGCTTTGAGAGCGGCACGCTGCGCGGGCAGTGCTTCGGCAATCTCCTGCTCGCGGCGCTCAACGGCGTCACCGGCTCGTTCGACGAGGCGGTGCGCAGCATGGGGCAGGTGCTTGCCATCAGCGGCACGGTCATTCCGGTCACGACGACGGATGTGCGATTGACGGCGACCTTTGAAAACGGCGCCTACGTTGTCGGCGAGAGCAATATCTTCGGCTTCAAAAAGCAGCAGGACTGCCGCATCGACCACGTTGAGCTTTTGCCGGCGCACCCGAAGGCGCTGCCCGATGCGCTCGATGCCATCGCGGCGGCGGATCTCATCCTCCTCGGGCCGGGGAGCCTGTACACGAGCATCATCCCGAACCTGCTGGTGGACGGCGTGGCGGAGGCCATCGCCGCGTCCGACGCGCAGAAGATCTACGTCTGCAATATTATGACACAGGACGGCGAGACGGAGGGCTACACCGCTGCCGACCATCTGGCGGCGCTGCTGCGCCACGGTACGGCGGACATGGTGGAGCTGTGCCTTGCCAATTCCTCTCCCATCCCGCCGGAGCTGGCAGAGCGCTACCGCGCCGAGGGCGCGGAGGCGCTGACGGTCGACCGTGAGCGCATCGCGCAGATGGGCGTCGAGCTGGTCGAGCGGCCGCTGGCGTCGCCGTCCGGCGACTTTGCCCGCCACGATCCCGACGCGCTGGCGAGCGCCGTTCTGGACATCTACCGCGCCCGCGCGGTACACATCTACGGCGGCAGCGGGAGCTATCGCATCGAAAAATAATGCAGGCGGCGGCTCAGCCGTGGCCCTCGGCGGCAATCATGTGCAGGGCGTGCTCCAGCGCGCCGAGCACGGCGGCGAGATTTTCGCGCGCCGCCTTTTCCGAGCCCGGCAGATTGACGATGAGGCTGCTGCCGCGCGTACCGGCGGCGGCGCGGGAGAGCATGGCGTTGGGTGTGATTTTCAGCCCCTCCACCCACATGGCCACAGGAATGGCGCGGATCTCCCGCTCCAGCACGTCGGCGGTCGCCTCCGGCGTGACGTCTCGGGGTGAAAGCCCCGTGCCGCCGGTGGTGAGGATGAGGTCGATCTTCCTCTCATCCGCGCAGGCGCGGAGCAGCGCACTGATCTGCTCACGTTCGTCCGGCACGATGGCTGTGTGAACGACAGTGAAGCCCGCGTCCTCCAGCATGGCACGGACGGTTGGGCCGCTGGTGTCCTGCCGAAGCCCCCGGCTGCCAAGGTCGCTGACGGTGATGACGGATGCTGTGTAGCTCATAATGCTTCCTCCTGCTTTCGATAGCCCAATGCGGTCGAGATCATGGAAGCCGTGACGCAGACCTGCTCCACGGCGGCGCAGAATTCCTCGGAATGCGGGCTGCGGAACATACCGATCACGCCCACGGCGTAGGCCACCTTGCCCTCCACGGTGTAGACCGGCGCGGAGACGGAGCGCAGGCCGATCTTGTACTCGCCGTTTTCGATGGCGTAGCCGTTCGCGCGGCAGGTCTCGACCTCCCGCATCAGGGCGGACGGGTCGGTGACGGTGTGCGGCGTGAACTGCGTCATGGGCTGCGCGCGCAGCAGCGCCTCGGCGCCTGCGCGGGACATATTCGCCAGAAACACCTTGCCCTGCGACGTGCAGTAGAGGGGCAGACGGGAGCCGACGTCGGACACGATGTGCAGCCCACCGCGCGTTTCCGCCTGATCGAGCGTGACGACGCTGCCGCCCTCGCACACGGAGAGCACGACGGAGGCTCCCGTCTGCTGGCAGAGATGCTCCATGTAGGGCCGCGCAACAAGGGAAATATCCCACGAACGCTCGACTTGGCGGCCGTATTCAAACAGCCGCAGCCCGAGCGAATACTTTCCGTCGGGCGTCTGCGCGACCACATCATACGTCCGCATGGTGGTCAGAAGGCCGAACACGGTGCTCTTCGGATAGCCGCACTGCGCCGACAGCTCCTTGAGCGACAGCGGCTTTTTCGACCGGCTCAGAAGCTGCAGCAGCTCCATCGCCTTCGCGACCGACAATATGATATTTCCATCCACCACGGCGCACGCCCCCTTTTACCGTCAGCATAGCGTCCGCGTGATATTTTGTCAAGAATAATCCGATAATACCAATCGAAAATCCGATAATATCGCACGTTCAATTTGAAATGACCGAGATGAAAATGCTACAATGGGTGCAAACGAAAGGATCGGCGCCCTATGGAAGATACATTTGGCAGGAATATCCGTTATCTGCGGCTGTCGGTGACGGAGCTTTGCGACCTTCGCTGCCGCTACTGCATGGTGGAGGAGGGTATCTGCAAGCGTGGACACAAGGAGCTGTGCTCCTTTGAGGAGCTGCGGGACTTCACGGCAGCCGCTGCGGCGCTCGGCGTAACGAAGCTCCGCGTGACCGGCGGCGAGCCGCTGGTCCGGCGTGGGATCGTGGAGCTGTGCGCCATGCTGCGCGCGGTCCCCGGGATCGAGGAGCTGTGCTTGACCACAAACGGCACGCGGCTGGAACAGCTGGCCGCACCGCTGAAGGCGGCCGGCGTGGACCGGCTGAACATCAGTCTTGATACGCTCCGGTCGGAGCGCTACCGCGAGATCACGCGCACGGGCGAGCTGAAAAACGTGCTGCGCGGCATCGAAGCAGCGGAGCGGGCAGGCTTCGAGAACATCAAGCTCAACTGCGTGCTGCTCGGTGGCGTGAACGACGATGAGATCGGCGACTTTGCCTGCTTGACGCGCGAGCACCCGTGGCAGGTGCGATTCATCGAGCTGATGCCGATGGGCGTGTGCGCGGCGTGGCCGCCGGAGCGCTTTCTGCCCGCGCAGGAAGTCCTCTCCCGCGTGCCGGAGCTGCGCCCCGCAGGCCGCAGCGGCGTCGCGCAGCTGTACCGCCTGCCGGGAGCGGCGGGGACGGTCGGCCTGATCGAGCCGATGAGCTGCGCCTTCTGTGCGGACTGCACAAGAATACGCATCACGGCGGACGGAAAGCTCAAGCCCTGTCTGCACTCGGACGCGGAAATCGCGCTGCGCGGTCTTTCCGGCGCGGAGTTGGAAGCAGCCATCCGCCGGGGCATCCTAATGAAGCCGGCACGGCACCGCATGGACGAGACCGGCATCACAGAGACGCACCGCGGTATGTTTGCGATCGGAGGATGAAGATGGAGCTGACGCATTTTAACGAACAGGGCCGCGCTCGCATGGTGGACGTGAGCGAAAAGGCGCAGACCTACCGCGTGGCGCGCGCCGCTGCGACGGTCCGCATGGCGAAGGCGACGATGGGCAGGATCCGCGAGGGCTCCATCGGCAAGGGCGATGTGCTGGCGGTCGCGCAGGTCGCGGGCATCATGGCCGCGAAGAAGAACAGCGAGCTCATCCCCATGTGCCACCCGCTGCTGCTGACCAAGGTGGACATCGCATTTGAATTGGAGGAGACCGCCCTGCACATCCGCAGCGAGGTACGCTGCCATGGTGAGACAGGCGTTGAGATGGAAGCGCTGACGGCGGTGAGCGTCGCGGCGCTGACCGTGTATGATATGTGCAAGGCCGTGCAGCGCGATATGCGCATCGACGGCATCCGCCTTCTCTATAAGGAAGGCGGCAAGAGCGGCGTTTACGAAGCGGAGGAATGAAGAAATGGCGCAGGTGACCGCGGTCAACATCAGTGAAAAAAAAGGCGTGCGCAAGCACGAGGTTCCCTATATCGACCTAAAGCTCCGCCACGGCATTGTGGGCGACGCCCACGCGGGCGACTGGCACCGCCAGATCAGTCTCCTTGCCGAGGAGAGCGTGGACACGATGCGTGCCATCTGGCCCATCGCGCTGGACGCGGGCATCTTCGCCGAGAACATCAACACACGCGGCATCGAGCTCAAGACGCTCCCTGTCGGCACGCGCCTGCGCGTGGGCGAGACGGAGCTCGAGGTCACGCAGATCGGCAAGCAGTGCCACAATGACTGCGAGATCAAGCGCACGACGGGCAAATGCGTCATGCCGACCGAGGGTATTTTTGCCGTCGTGATCAAAGAGGGCCGCGTGCAGGCCGGAGACGAGATCGAGGTGCTGAAATGAAGCTCATTCGAACCGAGGACGCGGTGGGTCATGTGCTCTGCCACGACATGACGCAGATCATCAAGGACAAATATAAGGACGCGCGCTTCCGCAAGGGCCACGTCGTGACGGAGGAGGACATTCCCGTGCTGCTGAGCATGGGCAAGGAGCACCTCTACGTCTGGGAAATGACGCCCGGCATGGTACACGAAAACGACGCGGCGGAGCGTCTGCTCGCCCTCTGCGGGCAGGAGAATATGCTCCGCAGCGAGGTCAAGGAGGGCAAGATCGAGCTGAGGGCCGCCTGCGACGGTGTGTTTCTGGTCGATTCCCAACGGCTCATCGCCGTGAACAGCCAGGACGAGGTGATGATCGCCACGCGCAAGGGCGGCACGGCGGTGCGCGAGGGCGACAAACTCGCGGGTATGCGTGTCATTCCGCTCATCATTGAAGAAGAAAAGCTCCAAAAGGCTGAGCAGGCCGCGGGCGGCAAGCCGCTGCTGTCTCTCAAGCCCTATGTGAGAAAGACCGCCTGCATCGTCGCCACCGGCGGCGAGGTGAAAAAGGGGCTCATTCAGGATACCTTCACACCGGTCGTCATCGACAAGCTTAGGACCTGCGGCATCGAAACGCTCGAGGTCGTCTACTCCGGCGATGGGGTGGAGAATGTGCGCGACGCAGTGCTCGCGATGCGGGAAAGGAAGCCCGATATGATCCTCTGCACCGGCGGCATGAGCGTCGATCCCGATGACAACACGCCCGGCGGCATCAAGGCTGCGGGCGCGGACATTGTCTGCTACGGCGCGCCGGTGCTGCCCGGCGCCATGTTCCTGCTCGGCTATTTTGACGACGGTACGCCTGTCATGGGCCTTCCCGGCTGCGTGATGTACGCGGGCGCAACGGTCTTTGATCTGGTGTTGCCGAGGGTCGCGGCGGACGTTCCCGTCACGCGCGCCGATATCGCCGCCATGGGCGAGGGCGGGCTGTGCCTTGGCTGCAAGCCCTGCCGGTATCCGCTCTGTCCGTTTGGAAAATAAATTCTTCGCGCCTGCGGGCGCGAAGCTTTGACCGTTCATTATCTTTTATGAAGGATAACGTTGAAGCACGATTTGGAAAGGAAAAAGAAAACCATGAAAAAGCTCGTATCTCTGCTCCTCGCGCTCTCCCTCGCGCTCGCGCTGACCGCCTGCGGCTCCAAGGCCGGCGCCGCCGCCGATGCTGCCGCTGGGTCCCAGCCCCGGGAGAGCACCCCTTTGGAAGGATCCGCCGGTGATCCAGTCGAGCTGATCGTCTTCGCCGCCGCCTCCATGACCGAGACCATGAACCGGATCAAAGCGATGTACGAGCGAGAAAACCCCAACGTCACGGTTACTTACAACTTCGATTCCTCCGGCACGCTGCTCAAGCAGATCAAGGAGGGCGCAGACTGCGACCTGCTCATTTCCGCCGCTCCCAAGCAGATGAACGCGCTCGACGGCAGCCTCAAGGACGATGCCGGCAAGAATCCCGACGGTCTTGACCGGATCGTGACCGACAGCCGCATCGACCTGCTCGAGAACAAGGTCACGTTGGCCGTTCCCGAGGGCAACCCCAAGGGCATCGAGAGCTTCGGCCAACTCGCCGAGCTGCTCAAGAACGGCGAGGTCCTGCTCGCCATCGGCAACAGCGACGTTCCCGTCGGCCAGTACACGCAGAAGATCTTCGCCTGCTATGCGCTCGACGAGGCAGCTCTCGCCGACGCCGGCAAGCTCACCTACGGCAACAACGTCAAGGAGGTCGCCTCTCAGGTGAGCGAGGCCGCCGCCGACTGTGGCATCATCTACGCCACCGACGGCTTTTCCGCCGGTCTCACGGTCGTGGACAGCGCCACCGCCGAGATGTGCGGTCAGGTCATCTATCCCGCCGCCGTGATGCAGGGCGAGAAGGAAGCTGCCGCGCAGGCCTTCCTCGACTATCTCCAGACCGCCGAGGCCGTGGCCGTGTTCGAGTCCGTCGGCTTCACCCCGGCGTTCTAAGCGCTTTTCCGGTAAGATTTGATTTTTGCTGAACCGTTTCCGCTTCGTTGCTTCGTACCACCTGCGCAGCAGCGGCCGAGCGGAAAGAGAAGTATACCGGATCGTTCAGAAGAAAACGCCCGCATACGATCCCCGAAATGTGCGTCAAGTACGGCAGCTCGGGGGTCAAGGGGCAGCGCCCCTTGCGTTTCTTGGGGAATACAAAGGGGGCCATTCTTGCGCGAAGAATGGTCCTCTTTGAAATCGCCGCCGTAGGCGGCTGCATCGGAGGTCACCTATGGACTGGTATCCCTTATGGAATTCGCTGCGCATCGCGGCGATCTCCACCGTTATCATCTTCTTCGCCGGCATCTTTGCCGCGTACTATATCGCCAGACTCCCGCGGCTCATCAAGGGCGTGCTGGATGTGGTGCTCACGCTGCCGCTCGTGCTGCCGCCGACGGTCGTGGGCTATCTGCTGCTGCGCGTGCTGGGACCCAAGCGCGTCATCGGCGCATGGGTGCTCGAGACCTTCGGCGTCAAGCTGGTCATGACTTGGTGGTCCGCCATCTTCGCCACCACGGTCGTCATCTTCCCGCTGATGTACCGCACGGTGCGCGGAGCCTTTGAGGCCTTCGACGAGACACTGGCCTATTCCGGTCAGACGCTCGGGCTCTCCAATGCCTATATTTTCTGGCGTATTCGGATGCCCTGCTGCCGGCAGGGCGTGCTGGCGGGCACGGTGCTCGCTTTCGCCCGCGCGCTCGGCGAATACGGCGCGACCAGCATGATCGCGGGCTACACGCCCGGCAAGACGGCGACCATCTCCACCACCGTCTATCAGCTCTGGCAGACGAACAACGACGCGCTGGCCTACAAATGGGTCTCCGTGAACATCGTGATCTCCGCCGTGGTGCTGCTGACGGTCAATATGCTCGAACGCCGCGACTTCCTGCGCGGCGTGAGCCGTGCGAGGAGGGCAAAGGCATGAGCCTGTCTGTCGATATTGAAAAACGCCTCGGCGCGTTCCGGCTGCGATCGAAATTCGAGGTAGCGGATGAAACACTGGCGCTGCTCGGCGCCTCCGGCTGCGGAAAGAGCGTGACGCTCAAGTGCATCGCCGGCATCATGACGCCCGACTGCGGCAGGATCGTGCTGAACGGCCGCGTACTCTTCGACAGCGAAAAGAGGATCGATCTCACGCCGCAACAGCGCCGGGTCGGCTATCTCTTCCAGCAGTATGCGCTCTTTCCCAACATGACCGTTGAGCAGAACATCCTCTGCGGCATCCGCGAGGGAAACCGGTCGGAAAAGCGTGCGCTGGCTGCGGAAAGGCTCCGGATGTTCCGGCTGGAGGGATTGGAAAAAAAGCATCCCGCGCAGCTCTCCGGCGGACAGCAGCAGCGCGTCGCGCTCGCCCGCATCCTCTGCTCCGAGCCGCAGGCGATCCTGCTCGACGAGCCCTTCTCCGCGCTCGACAGCTATCTCAAGTGGAACCTTGAGCTGGAGCTCTCCGACCTGCTCGCAGGCTTTCACGGCCCGATCCTCTGGGTCAGCCACGACATGGGGGAATGCTGCCGCAACTGCCAAAAGGTCTGCGTGATGGAAAACGGCGCTTCCTCTCCCGTGATGGACATGGAGACGCTGGTGCGCCATCCCGCCACCCAGAGCGCGGCGCAGCTGACCGGCTGCCGCAATTTCCTGCCGGCGCACCGCTGTGAGGGCGGCGTCCGCCTTGATGGCTGGGACATCCTTCTGCCGCTGCACGCCGCGGGCGAGCGGGCCACCGTCGCCGTTCCCGACGGCGCGATCACCGTGGAGGGCGGGACCCATACGGCGCGCGTCAGCCGTGTCATCCGCGATCTGAACGCCACCGTAGTCGTGCTGCGCGCGGCAGAAGCGCCCGACGCGCCGCCTCTGCGTGCCGTCCTGCCGGAGGGGGTGGAGGCAGCGGAAGGGCAGACTGTCACGTTCACACTGGACGCGGAGAGGTGTCTTTGCTATGGATGAAAAGATCCCGCCTGCCACAAGGCGGGATCTTTTTTGCGGTAAGAAGATTTTACCATCTGCAAAAAAAGCTTGCAAAGACGGCGGGAGTATGCTATGGTATAGTTGTAAACCGCCGGAGCGGTTTTTCAAAAGGATGATGGTTAGAGTGCCTTAACTAATGAGACGTGAAAATAAACGGGATCGAAGACTTTTTTGCCACGCGGTTAGAGGAACTTAACTGATGGAATGAAAGCAGCCGTCGTGTGAAATACTACCGGAGCCTGCAAATAAAAAGTCA
>DJRC01000045.1:0-17564 GCA_002437735.1 Oscillospiraceae bacterium UBA6370
ATGGTTGTAAAGAGGTTCAGCGAAAGTTTGTAAGGTTAATTTCCGCATTTCGCGAACGCTCCCTGAATTTAATCTTACAAACCGGAAGTTACCTTTGCAAGTGAGCAAATATAGCGAATGTTCCGTCGAACGGCGGCGAGGAGAGAAGTTTCGATGGACAAGCCCCGGTGCGTTTGCTATACTGAGAGCAGAATTTCCGCTCTTGCCGGCTTGTTCCGGCGAGGGGAGAGGAGTCGAGACTATGCCGCACATCATCGAAGTGACTGACCTAACTGCGCCGGAGTTGGACGTCTACGCCCGCCTAACCGAGGCGCAGCTGCGAAACCGTCTGGAGCCGGACAAGGGCGTTTTCATTGCTGAGAGCCCCAAGGTCATCACCACCGCGCTCGACGCGGGCTATGAACCGCTCTCGCTTTTGATGGAGCGACGGCACATTGAGGGCGACGCGCAGTCCATTCTCGCGCGCTGCGGAGAGATCCCGGTCTACACCGCCGAACGCGAAACGCTCGCACGGCTGACGGGCTTTGAGCTCACGCGCGGGGTGCTGTGCGCCATGCGCCGGCCAAGGCTCCAGAGCGTGGAGGAGGTCTGCGCGAGAGCGCGGCGCGTGGCGGTGCTCGAGGGCATCGTAGACCACACAAATGTGGGGGCGATCTTCCGCTCGGCGGCGGCGCTCGGTATCGACGCGGTGCTGGTGACGCCGACCTGCTGCGACCCCTTTTACCGCCGCGCGGTGCGCGTGAGCATGGGCACGGTCTTTCAGGTGCCGTGGGCGCGCATCGGTGAGGAGGCTGCCGATTGGCCGCAAAAGGGCATCGAGCGTCTGCACGCGCTTGGCTTTCGGACTGCGGCGATGGCGCTGACGGACGACTCCGTAAGCATTGACGATGCGCGGCTCGCTGCCGAGCCGCAGCTGGCGATCGTGCTCGGTACGGAGGGCGACGGCCTTTCGCCGCGCACCATTGCCGCGTGCGACTACACGGTGAAGATCCCCATGGCGCACGGCGTGGATTCGCTCAACGTGGCGGCGGCGAGCGCCGTGGCGTTTTGGCAGCTTCGGGCGAAATGAGGACTGAATACCAAAGCCTATAAGAAAACGCTCCGACCGATTTTCGGTCGGAGCGTTTTTATCGGTGGAAGCAGTGTGCAAAGCCTTGTGCTCAAGCGGCCTTCCTGCTCTGCACGGAGCGGATGACCAGCAGCGTGCCGATGACCAGGACCACGCCGATGGCGAGGCTGATGACCACATTGCGGACGAACGCCGCGATGATGTAGTTCACAAAGCAGATGGCAGCCACGGTGACGGCGTAGGGGATCTGCGTGGAGACGTGGTCGATGTGGTTGCAGTTCGCACCGGCGGATGCCATGATGGTGGTGTCGGAGATGGGGGAGCAGTGGTCGCCGCAGACCGCACCGGCGAGGCAGGCGGAGATGCCCATGATCTGCAGGTCGGGAGCCGCGTTGAAGATGGGCAGCACGATGGGGATGAGGATGCCGAAGGTGCCCCAGCTCGTGCCAGTGGCGAAGGCCAGCAGGCAGGCAACCACGAAGATGATAGCGGGCAGCAGCATGAAGAGGCCTTCGGACGCCTGCTTCATCAGACCCTCCACATAATCGGCGGCGCCGAGGAGACCCGTCATGCTCTTGAGGGAGACAGCGAAGGTGAGGATCAGAATGGCGGGGACCATGGCGTTGAAGCCCTTGGTCATGCAGCCCATAGCGCCCTTGAAGGTGATGACACGGCGCGCGCAGAGGTAGATGATGGACAGGACCAGCGCGATCAACGCGCCCCAGGGCAGGCCCACAAAGGCATCGGTATCACCGAAGGCTGCGATGAAGTCGCCCGCGTTGGTCTCGGGATCCCAGAAGCCGCCGACGTAAATCAGACCGATGACGCAGAAGATGATGAGCAGGATGATGGGAATGAGCATATCCCACATATTCGCGCGGGAGGAGCCCTCCTCGTGCTCGTCGCTCAGCGCGCCGAGGTCGCCGGTCTGGGCAGCCTTGAGCTCTGCCGCGGCCATGGGACCGTAGTCCACGCCGAGAACGACCATGGTGATAACGAACACGATGGTGAGCAGAGAGTAGAAGTTATAGGGAATGGCCTCAATGAAGAGCTGGATGCCGGACACGCCGGTGTCGAGCTTCGCGGCGACGCCGGAGACGGCGGCCGCCCACGAGGAGATCGGCGCGATCATGCAGATCGGCGCGGCGGTCGCATCGATGAGGTAGGCGAGCTTCACGCGGGAGATCTTCTGGCTGTCGGTCACGGGCGTCATGACGGAGCCGACGGTGAGGCAGTTGAAGTAGTCGTCGATGAAGATCAACACGCCGAGGGCGAAAGTGGCGAGCAGAGCGCCGGCCTTGGAGTGAATGTGGCTCGCGGCCCAGCGGCCGAACGCGGCGGAGCCGCCGGTGGCGTTGACGAGCGCGACCATCACGCCGAGGATCACAAGGAAGAGGAAGATGCCGGCGTTGTCGGCAATGGCAGCGGTCAGACCGTCGTTGATGATGGTGTCGAGCGCGCCGATGGGGCTGAAGTCCGTGGCGAGCAGGGCGCCGACGACGATGCCGATGAAGAGGGAGGAGTAGGTCTCCTTCGTCAGCAGGGCAAGGCCGATGGCGACGATCGGGGGAACGAGGGACCAGAAGGTGTTGACAAACATGAGGGATTCTCCTTTCGTGCGTCTGCACAAAAAATTTAAGTCATGATGCTTCCATCATGACTTAAACACAACACCCTTTGCAAATACGCTTACCGGTCGTATTTCGATCATGACAGCTCTCCGCCTTTCGGCGACAGTCCGACGGATGTTATCCCCCGGCCCGGTGAACGCACGCACAGGAATCCGTGTGTCCCCTCGGCGGCCGCCCCTTTCACCCTCCGGTTCCTGCCGGTCATGCAGAGCTACTGATGTTGGCCGCGCCTCTATCAAGACTTATTAAAAACAAGGACAGTATACACCCTTGCCGCGTTTTGTCAAGAGAAAATGTAAAATTTTTGTGTCTTTTTTTGGCTATTCCGCGAATTCCGCGGCTTTCAGCGGGCTTCAGCTCCGCGGGCTCATGCAGAAGCCGCGCGCGAGATAGTGCCCTAGCATCTGCACAAAGGTCACATGGCCCACGTCCTCGCCCGCGAGGATGGGCAGTTCGGCGACCGTGTTCTCCGCCGCGTCGCGCACTGTGAGCTGCCCGAGCATATCGCCCGCGTATACCGGTGCGGCGACGCTTTCCGCCAGCGTGACCTCCTTCGTCAGACCGTTTGCGAGCGCCTTTTCCACCAGCAGGGCGTTCTCGCTCGTGAGCACCGGCTGCACCGTGCCGCGCACGCCGAGCGTCACCGGTACGGGCGGCAGCACCTCGTCGGGCGTGACGGTCACGAGAGACCAGGTCGAAAAGCCGTAGTTGAGCAGGCCCTTGGCGTCGGAGAAGCGCTCGTCGCTCGTCTTGCCCTTGAGCACGACCGCGATGAGCTCCATGCCGTTTTTCTCCGCCGTGGCGCTCAAGCAGTAGCCCGCCGAGCCGGTCGAGCCGGTCTTGAGACCGGTCGCGCCGTCGTAGAAGCGGATGAGCTTATTCGTGTTCACGAGCATGGATTCTCCGCCGCGCAGGGAATCCATCCAAACCGTCGTGAACTGACGGATGTCGGGGTGCCGGAGGATCAGCTCGCGCGACATGAGCGCAATGTCATAGGCGCTCGTGAGATGCCCCTCGGCGGGCAGGCCCGTGCAGTTGACGAAGTGCGTGTCGTTCATGCCGAGCTCCTGCGCCCGCGTGTTCATGCGCTCCACGAAGGCGTCCTCGCTGCCGGCGAGATGCTCGGCGAGCGCTACCGCCGCGTCGTTGCCCGAGACGATGCACACGGCTTTGAGCAGGTCGCGCACCGTCATCTGCTCGTTCTCCTTGAGCCAGATCTGGCTGCCGCCCATGCCCGCCGCGTGCGCCGAGCCCGTCACCACGTCGTCATAGGAGAGCGCGCCGGAGTCGATGGCCTCCATCACCAGCAGCAGTGTCATGATCTTCGTCACGCTCGCCGGCTCGCGCGGCGTGTGTTCATCCTGCGCGAAGAGCACCGTGCCGGTCTGTTTTTCCATCAGCAGCGCGCTCGGACAGCTCACCGCCGGCCCCGCCGCCGCGGCGCTGACGCACAGGGCGAAGGCTGCCAGCAGAGAAAATGCCGTTCGTTTCATGGGATGCACTCCTTTTTATGTCCTTTGCCCCATCCTATGCCGCCCGCCGGGGGCATATACGGAAAACTGTGCCGGCAGGCAAATTTCGCCTTGCATTGCGCGGGGAAGTCTGCTATAATAGCCTCACTTTGCAGGGTTAGTACATCGGTAGTGCATCGGCTTCCCAAGCCGAGAAGGCGGGTTCGATTCCCGTACCCTGCTCCAAAAAAGAGGCGGCTTGCACGGCAAGCCGCCTCTTTTTCACTTGAAGTACGCCACCAGCAGGTCAACGCAGGCACCGTAGCTCTTGACGCCGATGGTGCCGTAGCTTTTGAGAAAGCCGTCGTAGACGGCGTTGGAGACTGTGTCCACCGGACCCTCGAACTGTGCCCAGTAGGCATTGGACGCGCGCAGGTCGGCGACTACACGCTCGTCGAGCGTTTCGCGCACGGCGTGCCCGCGCTCCGCGTCGGCGGAATAGAGCGCGTTGGCAAGATAAATGTAGCCCGACAGCGCGCCCGCGTAGCGGTAGGCGGCGTCGTCGCAGCGCAGCGACGAGAGCACCGAGAGAAAATTGCACTCCTGCTCGCTGGCGATACCGCGGCGGTGAGCGAGCTCGTGCGCGACGGTGGTGGGCAGCGTCGCGGCGGGGAAATCGACGTTTACGTTGCACTCGCCCGTGAACGGGAAGTAGAAGCCGGTGAAGCCCATCGCGCTCATCACGCGGGAAAAGCGCATGGCCTTGGGCGGCACGTCGGTCATTTCGAGGAACGGAAACTCCTCATACAGATTTTCATAGATCTTCGGCGCGTAGGCGAGGATCTCCGCGCGGTCGCCGGCAAAGGCGCTGTCTGCGGCGCGGGGGACGTCTCCGGCGTATTCGTTCACCAGCGCGGCGAATTGCCGCGTCACGCGATCGAGGTCGTCGACGGTGACCGGCTCGACGGCGAGTCCGCTTTTTTCGGTGAAGCTGTCGGCGTAGTAATTCGCGCCCCAGAGCAGGCAGAAGAGAACATAAACCGACGCGACGGCGTTGACCAGACCCAGCATGAGCGCATAGACCGTGCCGCCCCTGCGGCGGCTGCACACAACGGCGCGCACACCCAGCACGAGAAAGGCGAGGAAGCCCAGCGCCGCAAGGACGTACAGACTCTCCGCGACAGAGAAGGGCACGCGCTCGCAGAGCCGCCCAATCGTGCGCCGCAGCGGATTCGTGAAGCCCTCCGTCAAGGCGTTCATGGCGGCGCGACTGCGCCGCACAAGCAGAAAGGCCGCCAGAAGTGCGAGATCCACGAGCAGCCAGAGATGCAGTTTTTTGTAACGGGAAAACAAGGCTTTCATGGCGTCAGTCGGCGGCGGAGAGCAGCTCGCGCGTGTAGGCGTGCTGCGGGTGGTCGAAAAGCTCCTGCACCGTGTTTTGCTCCACGATGCGGCCGTCCTTCATCACCATCACGCGGTCGCAGAGCTGATAGACCACGTTGAGGTCGTGCGAGATAAAGAGGAACGAGATGCCCAGCTCATCGCACACCGAGCGCATGAGCTCCAGAATCTGCCGCTGGATGGTCACGTCGAGCGCGCTGACCGGCTCGTCGGCAATGATGAGCCGAGGCTTTTGGATGAGCGCTACCCCGATGGAAACACGCTGGCGCTGCCCGCCGGAAAGCTCGTTCGGCCTGCGCGTCAGGCACTCGGCGGGCAGGCCGACCTTTTCGGCGATCTCCGCGACGCGGCGGCGCCGCTCGGCGGCGTCGTACTTGCCGTAAATGCGCAGCGGCTCCTCCAAGCTCCAGCCGACGGTGTAAGCGGGATTGAGCGAGGAGTAGGGGTCTTGAAAGATCATCTGCGGGCGCTTGGTGTAGTGGATGATCTCGCCCGTGTGGGTCTTGACCAGACCGAGGATATTTTTCACCAGCGTTGTTTTGCCGGTGCCGCTCTCGCCCACAAGCCCCAAGATCTCGCCGCGGCGGAGCGTGAAGCTCACGTCGTGCAGTACGGTATGGTCGTGCCGCCGCCCATGCTCATCGGTGTCGCGGTACCAGCTTGTAAGGCTTTTGACTTCTAAAACAAGGTTGTCCATGGCGTTAACCTCTGCGCACGCGGCGCGGGATGGCGTTGATGAGCTCGGCGGTGTAGGGGTGCTGCGGCGCGGTGAAAAGCTGCTCGGGCGCGCCCTCCTCAACGATGTGACCGCGCTGCATCACGGCAACGCGCGAGCAGATACGCCGCACGACCTGCAAATTGTGCGAGATGAGCAGCATCGAGATGCCGCGCTCCCGGTTGAGACGGCGGAGCAGCGCGAGGATCTGTGCCTGCACGGTCACGTCGAGCGCGGTGGTCGGCTCGTCGAGCAGCAGCAGATGCGGATCGGTGACGATGGCTGCGGCGATCATCACGCGCTGGAGCTGACCGCCGGAGCACTCGTGCGGGTACTTGCGGTAAATTTCCTCCGGCGCGGGGAGGTCCACATCGCGCAGTGCCTCGAGCGCACGCGCGCGGCGCTGCTCCTTCGTCAGCTGCGTGTGGACGGCCAGCGCCTCCTCGACCTGCGGGCCGATGCGCATGAGCGGGTCCATCGCGGTCATCGGCTCTTGAAAGACCACGCCGAGCTCGCGGCCCTGGATGGTGCGCAGCTCCGCGCGCGGCAGGCGCAGGATATCGCGCCCGTCGAAGCGCACCTCGCCGGAGAGCGCGACCTTTTTGCGCTCGATGAGGCCCGAGAGCGTCATGGCGGTCACGGTCTTGCCGCTGCCGCTCTCGCCCACAAGCCCGACAACCTCGCCGTCGCGGATGGTCAGGTCGATGCCCGCCACGGCCTCGCGCGAGGCGCCGTGAAAGCGGACGTGCAGAGCATGGATCTCGACCATGGGGGTATCTCCTTTCTGAAAATCAGTTCTCGCCGCGTTGAAGTCCCTCGCCGATCAAGCTCACGCCGAGGATCAGCAGCACGATGACCGCGCCCGTGCCGAGCGCGTACCACGGCGCGGAGTCAAGCATACTCTGCGACTCCGAGAGCATATAGCCGAGGCTCGCCTCATCGGGCGAAACGCCGATGGAGAGGTAGCTCATTGCCGCCTCGGCGAGCACGGCGTTGTTAAAGCCGATGGTAATGGTGGAGACGAGCGTGTGCCAGATGTTCGGCAGAATGTGAACAAAGAGGATGCGCGCGGTGGACGCGCCCATCAGCTCCGCCGAATGGACGTAGTTCTGCGTGCGCGCGCGGGCGAACTCGCTGCGCACGATACGCGCGTAGCTGGGGACGAAGACGATGCCGAGCGCGAGCGTCATGTGCTCCCGCCCGCCGCCAAGCAGGCTCACGAGCACGAGCAGAATGAGGATGCTCGGAAATGATGCGAGCGCGTCGTTCAGCCGCATGAGCACCTCGTCCACCCAGCCGCCGTACCAGCCGGTCAGCGCGCCGACAAGCGTGCCGACCACGGTGCCGATGGCGACGGTGCCGAGCGCAATGAGCAGCGTATCGCCCGCGCCGACCATGACGCGGCTCAAGATGTCGCGCCCGAATTTGTCTGTGCCCATCGGATGCGCGGCGGACGGCGGCAGCAGGCGTGAAAAGTCCATGACGTTGGGGGAGTAGGGCGTCCAGAAAAGGCCAAGGACAATGAAGCCGACGACCAGCGCCGTGAGCACGAGACCCACGCGCAGGAAGGTATTTTTCCTCATGCCGCACCTCCTGCTCCGGAGCCGAGCCGCGGGTCGATGCGCCGCGCGAGCAGATCGGCGATGAGATTGCAGAGGATGACGGCGAAGGCCAGCAGCACAACGATGGCGCGCGCGACCGGTTCGTCGCGTCCCTCGATGGAGGTCAGCAGCAGCCGCCCAAGGCCGGGAACGGCGAATACCTGCTCGATAACGACGCTGCCCGCGAGCAGATCGGCGACCGTCATGGCGAGAAAAGTCACCAACGGCACGAGCGTGTTTTTCAGCACATGGCGGTAGAGGATGCCGCTGCGCGAGCGTCCGCGGCTCATGGAGGTGCGGACATAGTCGCGCTGTGCCTCATCTAAGATTGACGTGCGCAGGAGCTTGACCGTCATGGCGATGCGCGGCAGCGCGACGGCGAGCGCGGGAAAGAAGAGATAGCCGATGTAATGCCCCACGCCGCCTACAGGGAACGCGCCCGCGATAAAGAGGTGCAGCACAAGGCCGAAGAGATAGGTAAAGAGGATGCCGGTGAAAAACGGCGGCACCGCCATCACGACTTGATTGATCACGGTCAGCGCGCGGTCAAGCCGGCCGCCGGCATATTTGGCCGACAGCACGCCGAGCGGAATGGAGACCGCCACGATGAGCGCGAACGCGAGCGCTGTGAGCGTCAGCGTGGGCCCCAGCCGCTGCGCGATGAGCGAGCTCACGCTCTGCCCGTAGCGGTACGAGACGCCGAGGTCGCCGTGCAGCGCATCCCACAGCCAGCGCCCATAGCGCACGAGGAGCGGGTCGTTCAGTCCCAGCTCAATGCGCAGGGCTTCGAGCCGCTCGGGTGTGGCCTCCGTACCGAGCAGGCGAGTCGCTGCGTCGCCGGAGAGGAGGGAGAAGGCAACGAAGGTCAAAAACGAGACGATCGCCATCGTCAGCAGCATCGTTGCGAGTTTTTTTGCTGTGTAACGCATGGTGTTCGCCTCGCTTTGTCGGTCAGGGCATTTGCCCTCGGATTTTCGTTAGGTATAGGCCACGGTGCTCAGGTCAATGGCGTAGAGCGGGTAGAAGCGGTAGCCGCTGAGACCCTTACGCACGGCGACGAGGTCCGCGAGGTCCTGAATGTAAACGTTCGCGGCGGTCTCGGCCAGAATTTCCTCACAGCGGAGGTATTGGGCGGTCGCTTCCTCGTCGGTCGCGGCGCTGACGGCGGCGGCAAAGGCCGCGTCATAGTCCGCATTGGCATAGTTGGTGAAGTTGTTCCCCGCGGTCGAGGTGAAGCGCTCGAGCATGGCGCGGGCGGTCAAGGTGCTGGCGTCCACGCCGACGACGGTGGCCTGATACTGACGGCCGGAATAGACGTTTTCCAGCCAGCTCGCCCACTCGACGGGGTCGATGGTCACGTTTACGCCGATGGTGCGGAGCTGCTCGGCGACGACCTGCGCGGTGTCCATGTGCGGCTGGTAGTTGCTCGGCACGGTGATGGTGAGGTCAAAGCCGTTGGGATAGCCCGCCTCGGCGAGCAGCGCCTTGGCCTTTTCTGTGTCATGCGGATAGAGGTTGGCAAGCTCGGGCAGGAAATATTTGCGGAAATTGGGATACATGCTGCTGCCGACCGCAGTGCCGTGACCGTCGGCCACCACGTTAAACACCTGCTCGCGGTCGAGCGCGTAGCACAACGCCTTGCGTACCGTTTCGTTCGCAAGCGGCTCGTAAGCGTGGTTGAGATAGACGGCCTGCACGAGATTCATCGTACCCTCGAGAATGTCAAAATTCTCGGTGAGCTGATTTGCCTGCGTGGCGGTCAGGTGGGCGCAGATGTCCACCGCGCCGCTCTTGAGCGCCATGACCAACGCCTCGGCGTTCTCATAAATTTGATAGGTGACCTTGTCTGTCTTCGCGCCCTCACCCCAGTAGTCGGCGAAGCGCTCCAGCACAAGATTCTGCTGCGCGGCGCGGGAGACGTACTTGAACGGGCCGGTGCCGACCGGGTACGCACTGTCGGCGTGGTTCTCCGGTGTGATGGCTAGCGTCATGTAGGAGAGAAAATCGCTGTCGGCAGCCTTGAGCACAACGGAGACGAAGGTATCGTCGATATTCACGGCGTCGATATTGTCCAGCGCCTTCCAGCTGCCGGACTGTATGGCCTTGTCGATGGACCATGCGACATCCGGCGCCGTGACCTCACTGCCGTCGTGGAACCTCACGCCGGAGCGGAGATGGAAGGTGTAGGTGAGCTGATCGTCGGAGACCTCCCAGCGCTCGGCGACGGCGGGGATTAGGTTGCCGTCCTCGTCGGGCTTGACGAGGCCCTCAAACACGTTGAACAGCACCTCGCGGTTCGCGGCGGTGACGGAGGTGTAGGGGTCAAGACTGTTTTCCAAATCCTGCGCGATGCCGACAACGATCTCGTTCGCCGCGCGGCGCGCGTCGGTCGCGTCGGCTTTCCCGCCGCAGGCGGCGAGGGAGAGCAGCAGAGTTAGGGAAAGAAACAGGGTAAGAACGCGCTTATTCATGGGATTCTCCTTTTGGCGTTGTGGTCGTGCCCGTCAAGCTTCGGCGGGGCGCAAAGATCGTGTCGTCCGTCACGCCCTTTTTGCGCAGGGATGATTCACACAGGAAGCTCACGGCGGAATGGATGCAGGCGAACACCGGCACGCCGAGGAACATACCCAGCACGCCGGCGAAGCCGCCGCCGACAAGGATGGCGACAACGATCCAGAAGCTCGAAATGCCGACGGTCTCGCCCAAAATTTTGGGGCCGAGGATGTTGCCGTCGAACTGCTGGAGGGCAATGATGAAAATGATAAAGTAGAGGCACTGGCGGGGACTCACGAGCAGGATCAAAAACGCGCTCGGGATCGCGCCGAGGAAGGGCCCAAAGATGGGGATGACGTTCGTCACGCCCACAAAGACCGCGATGATGGGCGTGTAGGGGAACTTCAAAATCGAGCAGACGATGAAGCACAGAATGCCGATGATGAGCGAGTCGAGCAGCTTGCCGCGCACAAAGCCGGAGAAGATGCGGTCGGCCTCGCGGGTGGCGCGCAGCGCGCGCTCATAGTGCGGCGCGGAGACGAGCGAGTAGAGCAGCTTGCGCGTGTGGAGGCCGAAGGTTTCCTTGCGGGCGAGAATGTAGACGGAAACGACGATGCCCACGAGCAGGTCCTTGGCAAAGACCAGCACGCTCAGCACGCCGCCGGTCACGGCGACGATGGCGACCTGCGCGCCGGGAATGACGGTGTTCTTCACCCAGTCGACCAGCTCGTTGTAGTAATCACGGACCAGCGTGAGCACGCGCTCGGAGATGTAGGGATTGTCCTCCACGAGCTGCGTGACCCAGGTGTAGATGGTGCGGTAGTAGCTCTCGAGATTGGAAAAGAGCAGCGATACGCTCGCGGCCAGCTCGGGGATCAGAATGCTGAAGAGCAGATACACGAGTCCCAGCGCAAGGAACCATGTCACAAGGATGCTCAGACAGCGCATCAGTCCGGCACGCTTGACGCCGAGCTTATCGCGGAGGAAACGGTCGAAAAAGTCAACGATGGGCGTGAGCAGGTAGGCCATCGCAAGACCGTAAAGCACGGGCTTGAGGATGCCGAAGAGCTTTTCCATGAAAACAAGCAGCACACCGTTCTGAAAGAAGGTGTCATAAAACACCAGAATGGCGCAGGCCGCGGCAGTGATGGTCACGCCCCAGTGAAGATAGGTTTTCTGCTTCATGTGTCCTCCCTTGCCCGCGGCCGGCACAGTGCCAGCCCGTATTCAGAATAAATCAAGTTTAGCATACTATGTTTATTGCGGAATTGCAATAGCACAATTTCTGTGCTATACTAAAATTAACCGAATCTTCAAACTTTTTTCCGTTCGCAGAAAGGATGAATGCTGTGGAAAAGAAGCTGCTGTTCATCGTCAATCCCCGCGCGGGCAAGACGAAATCGCGCGCACCGCTGTTCGATGCCGTTTCGATTTTCTCCGAGGCGGGCTATCTGGTCCGCGTGGCAGAGACGCGGCGGCACGGTGACGCGACCGAGCTGGCCGAGCGCTTCGGCGGAGATTTCAATCTCGTCGTCTGCCACGGCGGAGACGGCACGCTCAACGAGACGGTCAACGGCATCATGCGCCTGCCGCGGGAGAAGCGTCCGCCGCTGAGCTACCTGCCCGGCGGCAGCACGAACGACTTCGCGGCGAGCCTGTCCATCTCCTCCGACCCCGCGCTCGCGGCGCAGAGCGCCATGCGGCTCCAGCCGCGCGACCTGGACGTGGGCGTGTTCAACGAAAAGAACTTCGTTTACGTCGCGTCCTTCGGCGCGTTCACGCGCACGGCCTACACCGTGCCGCAGGACATCAAGAATATGTTCGGTCACTTCGCCTATCTCTTAGAGGGCGTGAAGGACCTTGAAACGCTCTGCCCCTATCCCATGCGCCTCACCGCCGACGGCGAGGTGTTCGACGGCGAATACCTCTTCGGCGCGGTGTGCAACTCGACCTCCATCGCGGGGCTGATGAAGCTCTCGCCCGAGGCGGTGGATCTGTGCGACGGGCAGTTCGAGCTGATGCTTGTCCCCGTGCCGAAAACGCCGCTGCAGCTCCAGCGCACCATCCGCGCTATCGTTTACGAGGAATACGAAACGAGCGACGCGCTCATCTTCCGCCACGTCCGTCACGTCACGGCGGAGAGCGACGGCAGCATTCCGTGGACGCTCGACGGCGAATACGCCCCCGGCGTGCCGAGGATCGAGATCGGCATTGAGGACAACGGGATACAGATGATGATCTGAGCCTGTGCAGAGGCTGAGAAACGCGCGGCGACGCCGCGCGTTTCCTTATTCTGTTGTCAAAGCGTAGATGCCGTCCTCGTAGCCAAGCAGATTTTTTGCAAACGCGACGTCCAACGCGTCTGCTGCGCCATAGCCCGCGTCCGCACCATTGTAAAGGCTCAGCACGGCCTGTGCCGTCTCGTCCGCGCTGAGCTTTTCCAGCGCGGCCAGCAGTGCCGCAGCGAACTCGTCGCCGCCGACGATGGCGTCCGCGGCACTGACGGACACCGTCTCGCCGCCGACCGTGCAGCCGTAGATCTCCGTCCACAGCGCCTCGTCCGGCGTCTCGCCGTGCAGCACCACAAGATCCGCAGTGGAGAACACCTCCTCCGCGCTGATGTACTCTGTCAGGCGCGGAATGCTGTCTGCCGTCATGCCGTTGGCGTTCACGTCCATCATGCTGTCGAGAAACCGCCGGGCCACATCGTCATCCACAGGCACAGCGAACACGGGGGCGCTCCCGTTATCCATCCAGAAGTTGCCGAGCAGCGTCTCCCACGCGTGCAGCGTGCCGCCGTCCGCCGCGTCCTTTTCAAACGCCGCGCGCAGCGTGCGGTTCTGGTCGGAGACCGGGAAATACAGCCCGACACGCTCCGTGCCGCCGGCGGGTTCCTCCGGCATAGAGACCAACCGCAGCGCGTCGTCGTGCGCCAGATACGTCTCCAGCGGCACAAAGCCGACCTGCACCGAGCCGCGCGCGAGCGCGTCGGCGGTGGCTTCGTCGCTCGCGCCGAAGGTCACGTTGACCCTGCCGACCGTCACGCCCTCGTCGGCGAGCGCGCCGATGAGCAGCGGCGGCAGTTCCTTTTTTAATTGCAGCAGCGCGTCCGTGTCGCGCCCGCCCGCGACAAATTCCACGTTCAGCTCCGCGAGCGTAATGCCCTCCTCCGGCGGTGGCGTCGGCTCGTCGGGCTTGCTCGGGGTGGATTCCTGCTTTCCACAGCCGCTGAGCACAGCGAGCAGCGTGAGGGAAAGGAAGAAAGAAAGCATACGCTTCATGGTCAGCGCCTCCTTACAGAATAAGATGAAATGGAATGAAATATGTTCCTGTGGCTATTATAGCATAGGGTGCGGCGGGAAAGTGTGACGATTTCATTACAAATTACTTGATAATCCGCAAAAGCATGGTATGATTGGGAAAGCAGTCTTTTCGGGGAGGTGAGCGCGCTGTGACGGCGAGGAAAAACAGGATACGGCTCGTCGGCGCGCTGCTCGCGCTCGTGCTTTCGCTTTCGCTCGGCGGCTGCGCCGCGCGGGAGGAAACACCGGACGACGGGCGGCTGCGTGTTGTGACGACGCTCTTCCCCTACTACGATTTTGCCCGCGCCGTCGCGGGGGACCGCGCGGACGTGACGCTGCTGCTCTCCCCGGGCCGCGAGGCGCACAGCTTCGAGCCGACTCCGCTCGACGCCGTGACCATCTCGCACGCCGACATCTTTGTTTACAACGGCGGCGAGGGCGAGGTCTGGGCGGACGATATGCTCGACGCCGTGGGAGAGGATATCGGCACGGTGCTGCGCATGATGGACTTTGTCGATGCCCGCGAGGAGGAATTTCCCGAGGGGATGCAGGGCGCGGACAGCCACGATCACGCGCATGACCACGACCATGATCACGATGAGCCTAACGCGCACGGCCACGAGCTTCACGACCATGCGGAGCATGACCATGACGACAGCGACGAGATCGAATACGACGAACACATCTGGACCTCTCCCGCAAATGCCATAGTCCTCTGCCGCACCGTCGCCGACGCGCTCTGCGCGGCGGATGGGGAAAACGCGGACTTCTACCGCGCGAACTGCGAGGACTACTGCGCGCAGCTCGAAGCTCTCGACGCGGACCTCCGCGCCCTGCGCGCGGACGCCGCGCGCGATCTGCTGGTCTTTGCCGACCGCTTTCCGTTTTTGTATTTCTGCGAGGAGTATGACCTCAACTACCGTGCGGCGTTCCACGGCTGCTCGGGCGATACCGAGCCGAGCCTTGCCACGCTCAAGTACCTCATCGACAAGGTGAACGACGAGCACATTCCGGTCGTCTACACCATCGACCTAAGCAGCCAGAAGGTCGCGGAGGCGGTGAGCGAATGCACCGGCGCGCGCATTGAACGGCTGTGGTCGATGCAGACTGTCTCACGCGCAGACTTCGACGCGGGCGAGACCTATTTGACACTGATGCGGCGAAATTACGAGGCTTTGAAGGGAGGCTTGCTGTGATGGACCGGGATATCCTGCTCGCGTGCTGTGACGCGAGCCTCGGCTACGAGCACCGTGCTCTGCTCGAGCACCTGTCGTTCACCGTCCGCGCGGGGGATTACCTCTGCGTGGTGGGCGAGAACGGCAGCGGCAAATCGACGCTGATGAAAAGCCTGCTCGGGCTGCTTCCTCCGCTCGCCGGCACGATCGACTGCCCCGCGCAGCGCGCGGGCGCCATCGGCTACCTTCCGCAGCAGACGAGCGCACAGCGCGATTTTCCCGCCACGGTGAACGAGGTCGTGCTCTCGGGCTTCGCCAACAAGCGCGGGCTGCACTTTTTCTACTCCGCCGCGGAGAAGAGCGCGGCGCTGATGAACATGGGCAAGCTTGGTGTGCTGGAGCTGCAGGACCGCTGCTACCGCGAGCTTTCCGGCGGACAGCAGCAGCGCGTGCTGCTCGCGCGCGCCCTGTGCGCGGCAGACCGCCTGCTCATTTTAGACGAGCCGGTCACGGGTCTCGATCCTGCCGCCACGCAGGACCTCTATAAGACCCTGCGCTACCTCAACGAAAAAGAGAGGATGGCGGTCATCATGGTCACACACGATATGCGCGGCGCCCTGCGCGAGGCGCGCACGATATTGCACATCGGGCGCGACGGCTGGTTTTTCGGCACGGTGGCGGAGTATCTTGCCTCCCCCGCCGGCAAGCGGTTTGGAGGTGCGTTGTGAGTCTGCTGCTGGAAATGTTCACCTATCCCTTTATCCTGCGGGCGTTCGCCGTGGGCATCCTCGTCTCGCTCTGCGCGGCGCTGCTCGGCGTGCCGCTCGTTCTGAAGCGCTATTCCATGATCGGCGACGGGCTTTCCCACGTCAGCTTCGGTGCGCTGGCGGTCGCGGTCGCCTGCGGCTTCGCGCCGCTGGCGTTCTCCGTGCCGGTCGTGGTGGCCTCGGCGTTTTTGCTGCTGCGCATCGCGGAGCACAGCCGCATCGGAGCGGACGCCGCCATCGCGGTGCTTTCGGCCTCGGCGCTCGCCATCGGCATCGTGGTCACGAGCCTCACCACGGGCATGACCACGGATGTGGACAGCTATATGTTCGGCAGCATCCTCGCCATGTCGCGCGGCGACGTGGCGCTCTCGGTGACGCTGGCGGCCGCCGTGCTGGCGCTCTTTATCCTTTTCTACCACAGGCTCTTTGCCGTCACGTTCGACGAGAGCTTTTCCCGCGCGACGGGTGTGAAGGTGGGTGCCTATAATTCGCTCCTCGCGCTGCTCACGGCGCTGACGGTCGTGCTCGGGATGCGCATGATGGGCGCGATGCTCATTTCAAGCCTCGTGATCTTCCCAGCGCTCTCGGCCATGCGCATTTTCAAGAGCTTCCGCGCGGTGGTTGTGTGCGCGGGCGTGCTGAGTGTGGTGTGCTTCTGCGCAGGGCTGATCGCCTCGTACCTCCTCTCCACGCCGGTCGGCGCGAGCGTGGTGATCTGCAATCTGCTCGTGTTCCTGCTCTGCTGCCTTGCGGGACGGAGATAAAGAAAGAAAAAAGCGAGACGCGGAGCCCTGTTTGGGGCTTCGCGTCTCGCTTTTACTATGAGAAGCTCGCACGGAAACGGTATCAGATGATGTGGTACTCCTTGAGGAGCTTTTCGATGTCGGTGCCTTCGATCTTGCCGAGCACCTTCTTGAGCGCCATCTTTTCGACCAAATTCAGCTCCATGTCGATGGGCTTCTTGCCGTCGCGCAGCTTCACGGTCGCGTCGAGCAGGTCGCGCACGTCATACACGCTGCCCCAGACCTCGGGCACGCCGCGGTCGACGTTCAGCAGGGTGTAGACGGCCTCCATGCCGGTGCGCATGGAATACTCGGTGGTGAAGATGGTGTCGCGCGGGGTCTCGGCGAACTGGCCGAGGAAGGCGAAGTTCACGGCCCCGTCGGGCACGACCTTCGGGCGGTCGCCGTAGGCGCGCGGCATGAAGAAGGCGTCGATATACGGCATCATGACGGGCACGGTGTTGGCGCTGTTCTCCGCCATATCCTCGATCTGCTCGACGGGCACGCCGAGGTGATAGAGCCACTCCATGCAGATCTCCTTGCCGGTGCACTCGCGCATGGGCTTCTTGACGAAGTCGCCGGGCTTGTCGGTGAAGAGGGAGTAGACCCACACGAGGCAGTGGTCCTTGGGCTGAGAGCGGAACTGCGGCTGGCGGTTGATGGTCCAGCTCATGAGCCAGGAGGAATCCTTCACGGTCACGATGCCGCCGGTGACGACCTTGCCGGAGAACGGGTCGCGCTTGCAGATGCTGGTGATATAGGGGATGATGCGCTGGTCGAGCGTTTCGACGGTGGCGCTCATCCAGTTGGTCTGCTCGGGATCGTAGCAGAACTTGTCGGGGTGACCGAAGGCGGGATCCTGCGCGGCGATCTTGCGCCACATATCCCAGCCGCCGCCCTCCTTGATCTCGGTGTTGTAGGGCGCGGGAGTGTTCTGGCTGCCCATCGAGGAATTTTCCACGCAGCCGCCGTTGGTGATGAATACGAGGTCGTTCTCGGTCAGATCGATGCCGCCCTTTTCCCCGTTTTCGATGATGTCGATGCGCTTGGCAACCTTGCGGCCGGGTGTGCAGTCGAACTCCACGTTCGTCACCTGCACGCCGAAGTGGAACTGCACGCCGAAGCCCTCGAGGTACTTGACCATCGGCAGGATCATGGACTCATACTGGTTGTACTT
>DJRC01000045.1:17691-28225 GCA_002437735.1 Oscillospiraceae bacterium UBA6370
AGCGCGCTGTGCCAGTTTTCAAAGGCGAACATCGTGCGCCAGTAGAGCCAGAAGTTGGAGTTGAATACCTCGTCGTCGAAGAAGTCGGTGATGCGCTTGTCCTGCAGGTCCTCGTTGGGGGTGAAGAAGAGCTTCATGATCTCCATCGCGCCCTTGTCGGAGAGGTCGAACCTGCCGTCGGTGTGCACGTCCTGCCCGCGCTTCTCGGTCGCGCGGCAGAGGGAGTAGTTGGGGTCGGCCTTGTTGAGCCAGTAATACTCATCGAGCACGCTCACGCCCTCGGTCTCGATGGAGGGGATGGAGTGGAACAGGTCCCACATGACCTCGAAATGGTTGTCCATCTCGCGGCCGCCGCGCATGACGTAGCCGATGTTCTCGAATTTCCAGCCGTCGCAGGCACCGCCTGCGGTGGGGCCTTTCTCAAGGATATGCACGCGCTCGCCCTTCATCTGTCCGTCGCGGACGAGATAGCACGCGGCGGTTAGGGCCGCCAAGCCGCTGCCGACGATGTAGGCGGATTTGTTGTCCACGCCCTCGGGCTTTTTGGGGCGGGCAAAGGCTTCATAGTTGCCGCTGGAATAATACATGGATCATTTCTCCTTTCAATCTTTCTGCTTCGGCCGCCGGCTCACGAAACACATTCAGCCTTGGGAGCCGGGCGACGGTAGGTTTTCCTTTTGATGGGGAAAGCATACCGCGTTTTTGAAAAAAGAACAATCGGCAGAAAAAGCCCCGTGATAAGTTTTTTATCACGGGGCGCGGAGCTGTATAAATTTTTATCATTCCGCCGGGTTTGATAAAACCGGCTTGTCCGTCCGCAGCCGCCCGAGCGCGGCGCGCACGCTGCCGTGGATGACCTGCTCGAGCCGGTCCACGATGAGCTGCGGATCGCCCTTCATGTCGCTTTTGATCCAGTCGAGCATGAGGCCGACGAACATATACTTGTAGAGCGTGGCGATGAAGGCCTTGTCCTCCTGCCGCACGTTCATGCCCTGCGCCTGCTCCTCGACCACGCCCTCGAGCAGGTCGTAGGTGATGCGGTAGAGGTAGTTTTCCACCTGCTCGCGGCTGACGGAGCGGTAGACGTTGAGGATAAAGGGCTTGTTGTCCTGCACGGCTTCAAAGATCTGCAGCAGTCCCTGCTGCCACGTTTCGTAGGTCTTTTTACCCGCGAGAGCCTTGGCCGCGTCCTCCTCGCAGCACCACTCGACAAGGTCGTAAATGTCCTTGAAGTGGTAGTAGAAGGTCATGCGGTTGATGCCGCAGTCCTCGGCGATGTCGTTGATGGTGATCTTATTGAGCGGCTTTTGCAGCAGCAGATTTTTCAGCGACGCCTCCAGCGCCCGCTTGGTGACCTGCGACATGGCGTGACCTCCTTTTCCACAGCTGCGTCTATTGTACCCGAGCGGCGGGGAAAATGCAAGGGACGCGCCGCGGGATTTTTCCACGGGGGCTTTTCAAACCGGACGCGCCGTGCTATACTGCCCGTAAGGAACGCTGTGAAACGGAGGAGAACGGTATGGAGGCAAAGGAGCTGCTGCGCGTGCTGCACACGGCGGAGCGCCTAAAGGACGAGACAAGGCATTGCTATACCTCCGGCGGACGGCACGAGAGCGTTGCCGAGCACAGCTGGCGGCTGGCGTTGATGGCGCTTTTCCTGCACGACGAGTTTCCCGCGCTGGATATGGACAGGGTGATCCGGATGTGCCTGATCCACGACCTCGGCGAGTGCTTCACCGGCGATATCCCGAGCTTTCTCAAGTCCGGCGGCGACGAGGAGCGCGAGCGCTCGGCGTTGGAGACCTGGGCTGCGTCGCTTCCCGCGCCGTACAACGGGGAGCTGAAAGCGCTCTACGCTGAGATGGACGCGCTGGAGACGGACGAGGCCAAGCTCTATAAGGCGCTCGACAAGCTCGAGGCGGTCATTCAGCACAACGAGTCCGATATTGCGACGTGGCTGCCGCGCGAGTATGAGCTGAATCTGACCTACGCCGACGAAAACGTGGCGTTTTCCGACTATCTCAAGCGGCTGCGCGAGGAGGTCCGTCGGGAGACGAGGGACAAGATCGCGGCGGCGGAACACAACAGACAATGAAAGAGGTGCTTTTATATGGCAGGAACGGTACATGAAGTGGAAAACCACGCGCTGCTCGCCGAGGTCGAACGCGAGGCGGCAAATGCCGCGCAGGAGTTGGTCGAGGCGGCGCGTTTGCACCGCGGGCAGATCGTGGTGATCGGTTGCTCGACGAGCGAGGTCGTCGGCCATCGGGTCGGCAGCTGGTCCACGCCGGAGGCGGCGCAGGCCATCTTCCGCGGGCTGCAGAGCGTATTCGCGCCGAGGGGCGTTTATCTCGCGGCACAGTGCTGCGAGCATCTGAACCGCGCGCTCATCGTGGAGCACGAAGCGGTGCTGAACGCGGAGATCGTCAACGTTCTGCCGCAGCCGAAGGCGGGCAGCTCGTTTGCGACGGCTGCCTACGAAAGCTTCCGTCATCCCGTCGCGCTCGAGGAGATCCGCGCCGACGCAGGACTGGATATCGGCGGCACGCTCATCGGGATGCACCTCAAGAAGGTCGCCGTTCCCGTGCGGCTCAAGCAGGATCATATCGGGCAGGCCATCGTGCTGGCCGCGCGTGTGCGCCCCAAATTCATCGGCGGCGAGCGCGCCATCTACAACGAGGAGCTCAAGAACGGCTATCCGGATTTCGACGCAGAGTAAGAGAAAAGCACCGCGAAAGCGGTGCTTTTCTGTGTTCCTGCCGTTTTATTACGCCAAGGCGGCAGAATAATGGCCATCGAATAGCAGCGCAAGGCTGCGTCTTGCCTGCTGTATGCCCGATTTGATTCACGGCGCTGCCGCGCCGCCCCGCCGTTCGGCGGGGCCCCGGTCGATCCGATGGCTCGGAGCCGCCTTACGCGAGAGCGGCAGTGATAATGGCCATCGAATAGACCTCCTGCGCGTTGCAGCCGCGGGAGAGGTCGTTAATGGGAGCGTTCAGACCGAGCAGGATGGGGCCGTAGGCGTCGAAGTTGCCGAGACGCTGGGCGATCTTGTAGCCGATGTTGCCGGCGTTGATGTCGGGGAAGATGAAGGTGTTAGCATGGCCGCCGACGCCGTCGGTAATGTGCTTGGTCTTGGCGACGACGGGGGAGACCGCCGCGTCGAACTGGAACTCGCCGCCGATGGGGGTGTTGGGCATTTCAGCCTTGGCCTTCTCACAGGCATTGTGCATCTTGTCGACGTCCTCGCCCTTGCCGGAGCCGAGCGTGGAGTAGCTTAGGAAGGCGACCTTGGGGTCGACGCCGAAGATCTTCGCGCACTTGACGGTCTCGCGGCAGATCTCGACCAGCTCGTCCTCATTGGGCTTGATGTTGATGGCGCAGTCCGCCATGGCAAGCACCTCGTTCTCGCCGGACGCGGCGGGACGGACCATGATGAAGCAGGAGGAGACGATCTTGTTGCCGGGCTTGGTCTTGATGAGCTGCAGCGCGGGACGCACGGTGTCCGCAGTGGAGTAGGTCGCGCCGCCGAGCAGGCAGTCGGCCTTGCCCATCTTGACGAGCATGGTGCCGAAGTAGTTGCCCTTCTTCAGCGCGTCGCGGCACTGCTCGGGCGTCATCTTGCCCTTGCGCAGCTCGACCATCTGCTCGACCATCGCGTCCATCTCGGGATAGTTCGCGGGATCGGCGATCTCGGCGCCGCGGATGTTGAAGCCGGCATCCTCGGCGGCCGCGGCGATCTCCTCGGGGTTGCCGACGAGCACGGGCTTGAGGAAGTTACCGGACAGCAGACGGGCGCTTGCCTCGAGAATGCGGGGGTCGGTGCCTTCGGTAAAGACGATGGTTTTGGGGCTCTTTTTTAGGGTTGCGATCAGTTGACCAAACATATAGAGATTCCTCCGAATTTCTATGCCGCAGGGGGGCGGCAGGAATTAACGTGAACAGTATACACCTCTTTTTTTTGTGTCTCAACACCAAATCATAAAAAATTTACAATTTTTCCATGATTTTTTGAAATGACGAAAAACGGGCTAAAATCCGCAGATGTTGTGCCGAAGGTGTACAAAAACGCGCAGATGTGGGGCGGCGCCCAGCCGCCGTGCGCCGCAGTCGGAGAGTCCTTGCGGAAAGCGGGGGTTGACGCGGCGGGAAAAAGAGGGTATCATAGCATTTGTTACAAATTGTAACCTTTTTAACGTCTTATGAGCTTGCGGAGTGAACATGGAACAGCGCAAAGGGAAGAGACAACTGAATCAAGGCGCGCGCGTCAAGCGCACGGAAGGAAAAGAAAAGCTCGACGACCGGAGTGCGGAGCACACCCGGGAGGCGACGGCTGTCAGAGCGAAGCGGACGGCGGAGACAAGAACAGCCCGCGGCGCGGAGACGTCGCTGGGGCAGAAGCTCAAAGCGATCCACGGCAAGGTCCGCAAGGCGGTGCACGAATCCCGTGAGCGGAATTTTCCGGAATCCAACGGCGTGGCGGGTCAGCTGCTGCTTTTGCTATGCGGCCTTGCGGCCTACTGGGGCGCGCTGGGACGCGAGAAGCTGCGCCTTGCGCGGCGCAGCCATATCCGCCGCACCGGCGGAACGTCCCGCGCCGCAAAATGGCGCAGGAAAAAGTATTACCCGCTTGCCTTCGGCGGTGCGGCGCTGGTGATTGCGGCGACAGCCGTTTTCGTCTCCCGCTATACCTTCGGCACCACCGTGATCTACGAGGGACAGGTCCTCGACACCGTGGCGAGCGAGCTTGAAGCGAAGCGCGTCACGGCGAGCATCGCGGACATCACCTCGGAGACGCTGGGCAGAACGTTTACCTTCTCCGACAGCTCCATTCAGTACACGAGCGGTCTGGTCGAGCGCAGCGCGGTCGTGGACCGCACCGAGCTGGAGGAGGAGCTGACCGACGAGATGGGCCTTGTCACGCAGGGCTACTCCCTCTATATCAACGACGAGCTGATCGGCTCGACGCAGTATGAGGGTGCGCTGGAGGGCCTGCTCGACCAGCTCAAGGAGAGCTATATCTCCGAGGATACGCTGACCGTCGACTTTGTCGAGGACGTCCGTATCGCCAAGGGCTACGTCCCGACCGACAGCATCATGAACCTCGGCCAGATCGCCGAGATCCTCAACTCCACGAAGGAGGGCGAGGTGACCTACACGGTCGTCAAGGGCGACACCTGGAGCGGTATCGCCAACAGCCACGGCATGACAACCAAGGAACTGCTTGCCATCAACCCCGACTTCGACATCAACCGTCTGCAGATCGGCGATGAGCTGACGCTCTCCAACGCCGTGCCGTATCTGACCGTTATGGTCACCGAGCGGCAGAACTACGTCGAGGATATCCAGTACGACATCACCTACACCGACGACGCGACCATGTACAAGGGCGACTACAAGGTCCTCTCCAAGGGCGTCTACGGCACGGCGGACGTCGTGGCGGACGTCACCTATGTCAACGGCGAGGAGACCGAGCGCACCGTTATCTCCAGCGTCACGCTCACCGAGCCGGTCACCGAGCAGCGCGCGCAGGGCACCAAGGAGCGCCCAAGCTGGTATCCTACCGGCAGCTTCCGCTGGCCGACGAGCGGCCGCATCACCTCCTACTTCGGCTACCGCAACACCGGCATCCGCGGCGCGTCCACCAACCATAAGGGCATTGATATTTCGGTGTCCTACGGTACGCCCATCTACGCGGCGGACGGCGGCGTGGTCAGCTTCTCGGGCTACAAGGGCGCGATGGGCTATGTGGTCATTATTGACCATCAGAACGGCTTTAAGACCTACTATGAGCACAATTCCTCGCTCTTGGTTTCCGCCGGACAGACGGTGTACAAGGGCCAGCAGATCGCCAAGGCCGGCCGCAGCGGCGTCGCTAGCGGCGTCCACTGTCACTTCGGCATCCAGTACAACGGCACCTATTATAACCCGCTGAAATACCTGCCTTGATAAAATCTGGAAGGAGCGTCCTGTGAGAGGCGGCCTGCTCTTTCTGGAGATTGATCGCACAGACAACTTTCAAACCGTCCGCCACATCCCGCGTATAGCCGGCGGCATAGAGATCCCGGGTCAGTTGGTTCTGTCCCATGCTCATATCCCCGGACACGGAACCAGCCCAAAGTGGTTTTCCGTCACATAGCGCAGATTTTCCACCGTGATCTGATACTCCTCCGAGATACCGCCCTCACATACGATCTGCCGGTAGCCCAGCGCACGGCTACATCGCTTATTCTATGAGTTAACATCGCCGCTGCGGACAGGGCGGACGATGTCCGGATGCCATGCCAGTTTCCCAGCATCTGAATAGATGGGTTTCATATCATTTTCCTAAAAATGAAACAGGACGTACAGACTTTTTACAAGTCTGTACGTCTTTCGCAATATGCTGCCATGCGGCAGCGATTTTTAATGACACCGTCCGCATCGAACTCGTTCAGCAGCTCTACAGAATGTGTGGAAATAATGATCTGGTTTTCGTTGGAAAGCTGATGCACAATCTCAGAGAAAACCGTGATTGCATAGGGGCGGGCAAAGCCCGGGCCCATCAACGATGATGGTAGTCGGCTGCAACCTCATCGCAGTTCGGCTTGAAGAAGTTTTTTAACCGATGAAGGAATATAAGCGGTATTTTATTATTGGAAATGTTACGCTCCTGCTTGACTCTGGCGCCTTTAGCTTTGGCGTTTACCTCATGAGAGGCCCGAAGTGGCAATTCCCAATTAGAGATTGCAGGGCAATAGGATAAATAAAAGAAAGTGACCACAAAGTGCAAGGCTCTGTGGTCACTTCTTTGCTCCGCAAACCGGGCAACAGATAATCCGTAAAGTCGATGCGGCCGCCCCGCCCCTCTTCGAGCACGCGGACAACGGCAAGGTTTTCTTCCACGTCCACGACATCGATGCGGGACTTGAAATTGGGATCGCCGTCGGCTGTGTCAACATTGTGGTAGAATTGTTCAATGGAGCCATGCTCCAGAACGCCGTCCAGAAAGCCGAACAGGACCGCATCCTCGGTAAAGAGTTCCTTTGCATAAGCGCTATTGCCTTCTGTAACGCTCTTGATAAACTTCTTTGCAGCTTCCTCTACAGCCTAATATTCTTTAATTTCGCTTTTCATCGTTTTATTTTCTTTCGGTTTAAATTTATAACAAAGCGGTGGGCTTCATTATTTTTAAATATTGTTGGCAATTTCATGGCCATTCCAAATCGCACGCAAATTTGGCAACGCACTTGTTTCCACTCAGACTCTCCGAAACTGGCGGGGAAGCGGTGCCGCAATTTCGCATGGCTGCGCCTATCTAAGCGACGCGAATGCGATTCGCCCTGGAGCAACTCCTCTGTCAAGCATGAGTCCTGCGATCGTAATGAAGGATTGCAAGCCCTACCTTGCCGTGGGTGCTGTCGGCGGCCCTCGTATCATCAGCAGTACACTGCAAATGTTCCTCAATGTGGTCGACAACGGCATGATGATGGATATGGCGTGGGGCGGTATTTGCGCGGAAAACATGGTTTCGCTCAATCTCGAGGAGGATCATAAGACCACCGAGAACATCAAAAAACGCGGCGCATTCACGCTGAGCATTGCGGACATCCCCCATATTGAAGCTGCCGATTTCTTTGGCATTGCCAGCGGCTGCAAAATGCCGGACAAGTTCGAACGCAGTGGCCTGGCTGCAGTGAAAAGCGAAAAGGTAGATGCACCCATTGTGCAGGAATTCCCGCTGACGCTGGAGTGCAAGGCCGTCGAAAACAAGATGGAGATCTACGGCCGCCATATCATCGGTGAAATCGTGGGCGTTCTGGCAGATGAGTCTGTGCCGGACGAAAACGGCAAGGTTGATGCCGCGAAGCTGAACGCTTTTGGATTTGATCAGTTCCGCAACGGATACTACGCCGGCGGCGAAAAGGTTGGTCAAGTGTGGCACATTGGCGCACCGCTGATGAAAAAGTAAAATACAGCTATATGTCAACTGCCCGGAAGCGCAAATGCTGCGTTTCCGGGCAGTTAGTCTATTCATAATGCCTTACCATATCATTAGCCGCTTCATTTTCGCTCCGGAATGACGCGGCGTTCCTCTATGAAGTCGGCAAGCATTTGCTGGATGCGTGTCGGCTTTTTCTTCGAATGCGTGAGATAAATGCTCCGAATGGCCAGAGGGTCATCGAGCTGATAAAACCGCACGCGGTCAGTCGGCGTAACATATTCGGGAATGGTCGAACGGAGAAAGGAAATCCCACTGCCTTCGCATACGAGATAATACGCCGTCATCATCTGCGAGACATAAAGTGAGATGTGCGGTGTAAAGGCCGCATTTTTGCAGATAGCCATGCTGCGCTCATAGATGTCGTTCCCGCGACCCAGCATGATGAAATTCTCCTGCGCGAAGGCCGACAGCGGTACGCAGGGCTTTGGCGCCCCCGTTTTGTTTCGATTTAGGAACTCCTCAAAGGTATAGCTGTAATCCGATAGTGCCGCATTGATCGCGCGGCCTGTGGGGACAGCAAGGATGACCTCCTCTGTACACCACTCCTCTGAGGAAAAGTCTGCCGGGTCAGCGCGTTCCGCCTCCAGCACAAAGTCAAGTCTGCCATCACGAAGCTGCTCAAAAAGCGACGAGGTGACGCCTTCCTCAAAGGACAGCGCAATGTTTGGATACATCTGGCAAAATTCCTCCAGCATGGAGGGGAGCACATAGGTGCAGAAGAACATTGAGCTGCCGATCCGCAGATGCGCGGTCGATGCGGCAGAAAGCTCGGAAAAATGCTCCTTGATTTCCTCCTGCACGGCAAGGATCCGCTCGATCTGCCGAATGTAGTATTCTCCTTCCTCCGTCAGCGAGATGGGCGAGGTGCTGCGGTCAAAGATCTGCGCGCCTAATTCCTGCTCTGTTTTTTTGACCGCCGCGCTCAACCATGGCTGAGAAACGTAAAGCCGCCGCGCGGCCTTGGAAAAGCTCCGCTCCCGGTACACGGCGTAAACATATTCCATGTGAGAGAGCATACAAAGATCCTCCGTCAAATTCTACTCTATACTAATTTTCTTATAACCGGTTCATGCTTTGCGTATTTTACAGCGCGCAGCACCGTTGCTATACTCAAGGCTGTAAAGGTTCTGTACGCGCCGCTTCGTACAGTATAGCAACAAACAAACCGCTTGTCAAAGGAGAGTGAGGTACTGTGCCTAAGATCGCAGCAAGAATGGACCGCATGGCCCCATCCGGTATCCGAAAGGTGAATGAGAAGGCGCTGGCCATGGAACGCGCCGGCGAAAAGGTCATTCACTTTGAAATTGGCCGCCCCGATTTCGACACACCGGATTACATCAAGAAGGCCGCCATCGAGAGCCTGAACGCCGGAAATGTGTTCTACACTTCCAATTTCGGCACAATGGAGCTGCGCGAGGAGATCGCCAAAAAGCTAAAGCGCGAGAACAACATCGACTATAAGCCCACCGAGGTGCTCGTCACCGCCGGCCTTTCCGAGGCCGTGTTCGCGGTGCTCGCGACGATCCTCGACGAGGGCGACGAGCTGCTTGTCCCCGACCCCGTCTGGCTCAACTACATCAACGTTCCCCGCCTGCTCAACGCCGTTCCCGTGACCTACGAGCTGCGCGAGGAGAACGGCTATCAGATCGACCTTAAAGAGATTGAAGCCAAAATCACGGACAAGACCCGCGCCATTGTCATCGTCACACCGAATAACCCCACTGGCGGCGTGCTATCCGAGGAGACGCTCAAGGGCCTTGCCGACATCGTCCTCCGTCACGACCTAATGGTCATCTCCGACGAGGTGTACGAGCGGCTCATCTACGACGGTGAAAAGCACATCAGCATTGCGTCTCTCCCCGGCATGAAGGAGCACACCTTCACCATGAACGGAATGTCCAAGGCCTACTCCATGACCGGTTGGCGCCTGGGCTACGTCGCTGCACCGGAGGAGTACATCACCGTGCTCAACAAGTTCCACCAGCACAACACCACCTGCGCTGTCTCGTTCGGGCAGGCCGCCTCCGTTGTGGCGCTGCGCGACGAGGGCGACGAGGTCAACGAGATGGTTAGGGAATACCAGCGCCGCCGCGACTATGCTGTGGACGCCATCAACGCCATCGACGGCATTTCCTGCCTCAAGCCCAAGGGCGCGTTCTATATCTTCATCAACTGCAAGAAGCTCGGCATGAGATCCGCCCAGCTCGCCGACTATCTGCTTGAGAACGCGAAGATCGCGCTTGTCCCCGGCGACGTGTTCGGCCCAGGCGGCGAGGGTTATTTGAGAATGTCTTTTGCCAACAGCTACGAGAATATCGTCGAGGGCTGCAAACGGCTCGGCGAGGCCGTCGCCAAGCTGCGGGCCAAGTAAAAATCAACCAAAGACAGGAAAAGGAGAAAATTATGAGCAAAACGACCGGAAAGAAACTCAGTCTTGCCGCAAAGACTTTCATCGGCTTTGTACTCGGTATTGTGATCGGCCTCATTTTCAAGGAGAAAGCCAGCATCATCAAGCCTGTCGGCACCATCTGTTACTATATATTTGCCCCT
>DJRC01000047.1 GCA_002437735.1 Oscillospiraceae bacterium UBA6370
TGCGGCAGACCCAGACGCTCGCAGGAGCGGTTTAGGCGGGTGACATTCTCCCACGGACGGAAGAGCTGCACGCCGCCGTCAGGGCGGCGGTAGGCCTTCAGCCCCTCAAAAACCTCGGTGCCGTAGTGCAGGACGCTGGCGGCGGGGGAGAGCGAGATGGGGCCGTAGGGCACGATGCGCGCGTCGTGCCAGCCCTTGCCGGCGCTGTAGTCCATGAGGAACATGTGGTCGGTAAAGACGGAGCCGAAGCCGAGCTGGTCGGACGGCGGCAGCGTGCCGGGATGGGTATTTTCGGTAAAAGCGATGTTCATAATGTTAACTCCTTTCGCGTTGTCTCAGATCTCTTTAAGATGCTCCATGTTGTGGCGGATGCCCTCGCAGCAGGCGTGGAAGGCCGCCCTTTCCTCGCCCGTGAGCGGCAGCTCCACGACCTCCTCCACGCCGTTCGCGCCGATGACGCACGGCACGCCGGCAAAGAGCCCCGCTTCGCCATACTCGCCGGTCAGCTCCGCGCTCGCGGGCAGAATGACCTTTTCATCGTGCAGCACGGCGTAGGCCATGCGGGCGGCGGTGGTGGCGATGCCGTACTCCGTGCAGAACTTGCCGGAGAACGTGACCCAGCCGCCGCCGATGGACTCCTTCTGCAGCGCGTCGCGGTCGAAGCAGAAGCGCTCGTCGCGTGCCGCCCAGGTGTCGAGCGGCATACCGCGGAAGCTCACGCAGGACCAGGGGGCAAACTGCTGGTTGCCGTGCTCGCCCATCATGTAGCAGGTGATGGATTTGTGGTCGATGCCGGTTTGGCGCGCGAGCGCGCTGAGCAGACGCGAGGTGTCGAGCCCCGTGCCGGTGCCGAATACACGGCCCTTGGGAAGACCGACGTGCAGCGCGAGCTCGCGGGTGACGATGTCGCAGGGGTTGGTGATGTTGATGAGCACGCCGTCAAAGCCGCTCGCCTTGATCTTCCCGGCGTAGCCGCGCACGGCAGGAATGGTAAAGTCCATCTCGGTCACGCGGTCGTGCGTGCCGCGCAGCAGCTCGATCTTGCCGACGCTGTTGACGATGACGTCGCACGCGCCGAGGTCGGCGAAGTCACCGCTGCGGACGTTGACGCGGTGGGGCAGATACGCGACGGCGTCACGCAGGTCCTGCACCTCGCTTGCGAGCTTCTGCCCGTTCTGATCGACGAGCACCAGCTCGTCCGCAATGCCCTGGATCGCCAGCGCGTAAGCGACGTGCGCGCCGACGTGGCCGAGACCGATGACGCCTAAAACTCTTTTCTGAACCATAATAGAAGCCTTCCTTTCTATACAATAAACAATAGTTATCTTACATCCCGTAGTTGGGGAGGGGAATCAAGAAAAGGCCCCGCCGGACCGGCGGAGCCTCTTGCAAAGGAAACGTTCTCTTTGTTATCTCCTGCGGAGATCAAGAGAGGGAATCGCTGGATGCGCCGTGATCCGGGATATGAAGCTGTTTTTCCTTCCCAAAAGGCAAATAAGAATGGACGCCGGCAGCAGGCCGGCGTCCGGAACAATGGCGATATTGGTCGTGGCGGGGCAGGCGAAAGCGGCACAGTCGGACTGCGCGGCGGCAGACATACAGACATTAGCAAAATTGATAGCTGCCATCATCACTTTCTCCTTTCCTAAAGATGGGATAAGTGTAGCACACATTTTTATACAGCGCAAGAGGGATTTTATCGGTTTGCCGCAAGATCGTCTGAAGCGACAAAATTTTGCGCCTTTGTGTTTTCCCTATTGGATAAACAGGTAAGCGGGGGTCAAAGCTCAGACGACATGAAGCCGCCGTGCAGCCAGTTGGACAGCTCCGCAGGCGTGCCCGGCGCGCCGACGGTGGCGAACTCCGTGCGGCCCGGGATCATCTTGGAGTTGTCGTTGCTCTCCGCCCACTGCACGCGCTGGAGAATGTGCTCCATGCAGCGCGAAAGATCGCCGTCCGGCGCGGGCTTATATTGCAGCAGAATGGTCACATAGCGGTTGTCGGAGGTCCAGCGGCCGAAGTTGGTCGTTGGCTTGCGCCATTTCCACAGGCACTCATTTCCGCTCTCCTTGCGCAGCTTCAGATAGCCGCCTGCGATGTCCTGCGTGCAGCGCACCAGCCAGATGACATGGTAGCCCGCGCGCTGAAAATGTGCGCAGACGTCAAAAAAGCCCTGCTGCATCAAAAGTCCGTCCTGCAGCATCATCACGAAGTGGTTGATCTGCACGTAGGCGGTCATCGTCCTTCCGTCCACCGTGACGGGGACGTTGCGGCACTCCGGCGGTACGAGGTCCTGCCACTGCTTCCGCCAGTCCTCGGCGGAGGATTGGACGAGAGGGGCGCTTTTTCGTTTTCCAAAGAATAGCATGGCGTGCTCCTTTTCGGCGTCTTTGATCTCTGCGGCCTTATTATATAGGGGCGGAGCCGTCCGCGCAAGCGCTATTTTGCGTCCGCCTGCACAGAAATGCGTCGGCTTTCGCGGCGGAAATTGCAAAAACGGCTTGTTTTCCACACACGGCTGTAGTATAATACACGTTACGATTCTGCACTTTTTGCGGCGCGGCAGCGCGCCGCCGCATCAACTACGAAAGAGCGAGGGAAAAAGCTATGAATATGATCCAGAGCGCAAAGGACCAGATCGCCGCCTTGACGCGCAGCGCCTACCGCGCCGCCGTGCAGGAGGGTCTGCTGCCCGATGGCGTGGAGACCGTCCCTGCGGTCGAGATCCCCAAGGATACCGCCAACGGCGACTATACCACCACCTTCTGCCTGGCTGCCTCCAAGGCCATGCGCAAGAACCCGCGCGAGGTCGCCAATATCCTCACCCGGCACATGAAGCTCGACGGCACCTACTTTACCTCCGTTGAGATCGCCGGCCCCGGCTTTCTGAACTTCCGCCTCGGCGAAAAGTGGTACGCCGACGTCGTTGAGGACGTGGAGCGCGAGGCGGACGCCTACGGCCGCGGCGATGGCCTTAAGGGCAAGAAATACATGGTCGAGTTCGTCTCCGCCAACCCCACCGGCCCCATGCACATGGGCAACGCCCGCGGCGGCGTACTCGGCGACACGCTCGCGAGCGTGCTCGACTGGTCCGGCGCGAACGTGTGGCGTGAGTTCTACGTCAACGACTTCGGCAACCAGATCGAAAAGTTCGCCAAGAGCATTGAGGCCCGCTACCTCCAGCTCATCAAGGGCGAGGACGCCGTCGAGTTCCCCGAGGACGGCTACCACGGCGACGACATCAAGGAGCTCGCGCAGGCGTTCTACGCCGAGCACGGCGAGAGCTATCTGGACAAGACCGAGGCGGAGCGCCACGCCGATATGGCGCGCTTCGGCCTCGACCGTAACATCCCCAAGATGAAGAGCGACCTTGAGCGCTACGGCATTAGGTTCGACGAGTGGTTCTTCGAGTCCTCCCTGCACGAGTCCGGCTTTGTCGCCGACACGGCGAAAAAGCTCACCGACCTTGGCTGGACCTACGAAAAGGACGGCGCGCTCTGGGTCAAGACTGCGGAGATCATGCGCGATCAGTACCGCAAGCAGGGCAAGAAGGACGAGGATATCGACAAGCTTGGCCTGAAGGACGACGTGCTGCGCCGTGCCAACGGCTTCTACACCTACCTCGCTGGCGATATCGCCTACCACCGCAACAAGTTTGAGGTCCGCGGCTTCGATAAGGTCATCAACATCTGGGGCGCTGACCACCACGGCCACGTCGCCCGCCTCAAGGGCGCGATCGACGCGCTGGGTCTCGACGGCACGAACCGTCTGGACATCGTGCTCATGCAGCTCGTCAAGCTTGTGCGCGACGGCGAGGTGGTGCGTATGTCCAAGCGCACCGGCAAGACCATCTCGCTCTCCGACCTGCTCGACGAGATCCCGGTCGACGCCTGCCGCTACTTCTTCAACGCCAAGCCCGATACGCAGATGGACTTCGACCTCGGCCTCGCCGTGCGCGAGGACAGCGAGAATCCCGTCTACTATATCCAGTACGCCTACGCACGTATCTGCAGTCTGCTCAAGACGATGGCGGACGAGGGCCGCAGCGTTCCCGCTGCGGACAAGGCCGACCTGTCTCTGCTCTCCGGCGAGCAGGAGCGCGCGCTCATCAAGGAGCTTGCCAACTTCAGCGAGGAGATCCGCATGGCCGCCCGCGACTACGACCCGAGCTATATCAACCGCTACCTCATGCGGCTCGCCGGCGCGTTCCACCGCTTCTACAACGCCTGCCGCATCAAGGGTGAGGCGGACGACGTGGCGAACGCCCGTCTGCTGCTTGCCGCCGCGACCCGTCAGGTGCTCGCCAACGGCCTGACGATCCTCGGCCTGAGCAAGCCCGAGAAGATGTAAGCACACATTATATATAATAACGTAAAAAGAGCCTCTGCCTGCAAAAACAGGCGGAGGCTTCTGCTGTGCTCAAAGGCTTGCCGCGGCATCGGAGAATGCGTAGAAAAATTGCTCCAGAACTTCAACGGACAATTAGCTCGTTCAAGAATTAGTCATCAACTCCCAGTATTTTCTTCCTACACCATAAGTACCCTTAGCATTTGCTATGAATCCAAGATGTTCGCAGTAACGATTGTATTCCTTTTCTAAATTTGAATTGAAACTTGGAGCCTGATTTAAGACCTTAGATATTGCAGGAGTAGTCAATCTGCCATCTTTTTGGATATTATTCAAATGCTTTTCCATTGTATTGATAGAATATCCTATAAATCTGCTCGGATAAAACTTGTATCCGAATTCCGATTTAACAGCTAAAAAACAGGTTCCTCTTTTTATTAAACTTAAAGCAAATGAATACTCAGTTTCGCGCTTTTCATCCAAGTAACCATCAAGCACAGATATGTTTTGCTTGATTTCTTCCAATGATTGAATGCACTTCATTTTTATTCCTTTCGTTTTCGAGTGGGTTTGTAAAACTGATTTGCTGATGAGGTACAATAGTTTATATGGTATAAAAAAATATACGATATACTTTCCATAAATGCAAGCGGAAAAAGCGGGGATATCCCCGCTTTTCCATTTTTTAGAGAAAGCCCCTTTCCTTCACCCCATCAGCACCCGCACCGCGGCGGCGGAGGTGAGGAACATCACCGCGTCCGCGCAGAGCGAGGCGGGGATGGTGTAGCGTGTTTTGACGATGCCGACCGAGCCGAAGTAGACGGCGATGGTGTAGAAGGTGGTCTCACTTGACCCAAGCATGACCGCCGCCACGCGCCCGATGTAGCTGTCGGGACCATAGGTCGCCATCAGCTCGCTGCCGACCGCCAACGCGCCGCTGCCGGAGATGGGGCGGATAAAAAGGAGCGGCGCGACCTCCGGCGGAATGCCGGTCCTTTCGAGCACGGGTGCGAGCAGCGCACCCAGATATTCCATCGCGCCCGACGCGCGGAACATATACACCGCAGTCAGCAGTGCGATGAGCGAGGGGAGGATATGCACCAGTATATTCAGTCCCTCCTCCGCGCCGCGTGTCAGCGCGGTGTAAACGTCGACCCGTTTCCCCAGCGCGTAGCAGGCGGTGAAGCACAGCAGGACCGGGACGACCAGCTCGGAAAGCGACATTCCTTCACCCCCTCCAGACCCGCGCGAGCAGCTTTGCCGCGGCAAGCCCCGCGAGGACCGAGAGCAGGGAGGAGGTCCAGACGGCGGGCAGAATATCGAACGGATCGGCGCTGCCGAGCGCGCTGCGCACACCGGCGACGGTCGTCGGCAGCAGCTGGATGGACGCGGAGTTGAGCACAACGAGCAGGCACAGCTCATGCGACGCCGTACCGCCGCAGCCCTGCGCCATGCGCCGCGCAGCGCGGATGCCAAGCGGCGTCGCCGCGTTGCCGAGTCCGAGCAGGTTGGCGGAAAGGTTGGCGGAGATGGCGGCGAGCGTTTCCTCGTCGTGGCTGGCGTTGGGAAACAGCCGCCGCAGCAGCGGACGGAACAACCGCGCGAGCGCGGCGGAGAGTCCGCATTGGTCCATGACCTCCATCACGCCGGTCCAGAGACCCATGATGCCTGCCATTGCCACGCAAAGCTCCACTGCGGCGGTCGCGCCCTCCAGTGCGGCGTTTCCGAGCGCACCGACGCTTCCAGTCAGCACACCGAACACCAGCGAGACCGCCACCATCCCGGTCCAGAGCCATGCCATCGCCATAAAAAATTCCCCCTCCCGAAGCCGGTTTCGGCCTATTCTATGCCTGCACGGCGGGAAAGTATGCCCATAGGGCGAAACAGCCAAAATTTCTTTTCGGTTTTCTCAAAAAAATTCAAAAAGATACTTGACATTGCCGCCCGTATCTTGTATGATAGGCAGGTCCGCGAGTGGGAGTATCCTGCCCAAACGCGCACAAAACTGCGATGAACCGGGAGATTGCTCAGCTTGTTCTGAGGTAACTTCCGGGGAGTATGTCCGAGAATCGGGCGGCTGAGATGAGTATCTGTACGTTGCGTAGATCGCTGCGCCATGTGTGGACCGGCCGTTTATTCGTGCCGGTTTTCTTATGAGCCGGAATGATACGCACGGATAAGCGTATAAGAAAAAATCTCACCGTACGGCTTCGACAACCAGTGAAAAAACCGTACAACAATGAAGGAGAAACCGAAAATGGCAAAAGAAATGATTCGCATTCGCCTCAAGGCCTATGACCATCA
>DJRC01000051.1 GCA_002437735.1 Oscillospiraceae bacterium UBA6370
GACCGCCGCGTTTTCGCCTTGGTCGAGGCCGTCAGCAGCGCGCAGCGCACGCCGAGCCCTTCCAACAGCGGCGCGAGCGTGTGATAGTGCTGCTCGGCCAGAATTTCCGTCGGCGCCATCAGCGCCGCCTGCAGGCCGCTTTTCGCCGCAAAGTAAATTCCCGCCGCCGCGACCATCGTTTTGCCGCTGCCCACGTCGCCCTGCACGAGCCGGTTCATCGGCCGCTCCGCCGTCATGTCGCGCAGGATATCGTCCACCGCGCGTCCCTGCGCGCCGGTAAGCGAGAACGGCAGCGCACCGAAAAACGGCGTCATATCGACCGCCGCGCAGGTCTTGCCCTTTACGGTCGTCCGCCGCGCGCGCAACAGCCGCAGCCCCAGCGTAAGAAAATACAGCTCCTCGAACGCGAGCCGCCGCCGCGCTGCGGCCAGCGCCGCGTCGTCCGCGGGGAAATGGATATTCTCGTAGGCATACCGCACATCGCACAGCCCATGCTGCCGCCGCAGCTCCGCGGGGAGCAGGTCGGGCAGCCGGTCCGCTCCCTCGTCCAGTCCCTGCCGGATGGCGCGGTGGAGCAGGCTTTGCCCCACGCCCGCCGTCAGCGGATAGACCGGCACAATGCAGCCGGTGACGGCGTGCAGACCCTCCCGTTCAAAGACGGGATTCGTCATCGTCCGCCGCAGCAGCGTCCCCTCGACTGTGCCGTAGAACGTGTAGCTCTCGCCCACGCGGAACGTGTTTTTCAGGTACGGCTGGTTGAAATACATCAGCTCCAACGCGGCGCTTTCATCCACCACGCGCAGCTTGACAAGCTCCAATCCCTTTCGGATGCGCGAGAGCTTCGGCTCCGACGCCACCATCGCCGTCACGCAGGCGCGCTCACCGACTTGCAGCTCCGCGATGCGGCGGCTCTCCCGCCGGTCCTCGTAGGCGCGCGGAAAATAGGAGATGAGGCTTTTAAGATCCGTGATGCCGAGCTTTGCAAGGCTCTTCGCCCGCGCCTCGCCCACGCCCTTGACAAAGCGCACATCGGTATTCAGCTCCGCCACGGCCCTCGCCTCCTCTCGGAAAATCTTCCTTCATTATACTCGCTTTCCCCGCATTTGAAAAGGGCCTTCCGCCGTCAGCGGAAAGCCCTTGTTCCCTTACGTTCTTCGAACGTAATCGACGTAGCGGAAGCGCAGGCCGTTTTCCTCCTGCCATTCCCCCACCGTCTCCGCCGTCCAGTCGGGGGCGGCGTCGAGGTTCGGAAAGAAGGCGTCCGCCCCCTCCGCCGCAGCGTCCACCTGCGTCACCAGTGCGCGCTTGCAACGCGGCAGCAGTGCGCGGTAGAGCTGCGCGCCGCCCATGAGCACGGCGTCCTCTCCAGCCAGCGCCGCAGCCTCGTCGATGCTGCGCGCCAGCTCCACGCCCTCGCGCGGCGGAAGTGTCGTGCTCACCACGATGTTCCGCCGGTTCGGCAGCGGCCTGCCGCCCGGCAGCGAGAGCAGGGTGTTCTTCCCCATCACGACGGTCTTTCCCACCGTGAGCGCCTTGAAGCGCTTGAGGTCGGCGGAAATATGAAACAGCAATGCGTTGTCCCGGCCGATGGCCCAGTTTTTGTCCACGCAGACGATGGCGGTCATAGTGCTCTCCTTTACACCGCGATGGGGATCTTCGCCTCGAATGGGCAGGGCTCATAGCCCTCGAGCCGGAAGCTGTCCTTTGTGAAGGCGTAGAAATCCGTCACGCTCGGGTCGATGAAAAACGCCGGCGCGGGCTTCTCCAGCTCTGAAAGCATCTGCTCGATGATGGGCACATGGCGGTCGTAGATGTGTGCGTCCGCGATGACGTGCACCAGCTCGCCGGCCTTGAGTCCGCTGACCTGCGCCATCATGTGGACCAGCACCGCATACTGCACCACGTTCCAGTTGTTCGCCGCCAGCATATCCTGACTGCGCTGGTTTAAAATAGCGTTGAGCGTATCGCCGGACACATTGAACGTCATGGAGTAGGCGCAGGGATAGAGCGCCATCTCATGCAGGTCGGCAAAATTGTAGAGATTCGTCAAGATGCGCCGCGAGGCGGGATCATGCTTGAGGTCATAGAGCACGCGATCCACCTGATCGAATTCACCCTCTGGATAAAGGGATTTCTTGGCGAGTTGATAGCCATAGGCTTTTCCGATAGAACCCGTTTTATCAGCCCAAGAATCCCAAATGTGGGAGTGCAGGTCGTGAACGTTGTTCGATTTCTTTTGCCAAATCCAAAGGATTTCATCAAGGCAATTTTTGAAAGCCGTTTTTCGTATTGTAAGAATCGGTAGTTCTTCTTGCAGATTGTAGCGGTTTACGATGCCGAACTTCTTGATGGTGTGAGCGGGTGTGCCATCCTCCCAATGAGGACGCACTTTGCAATTGGTATCCCAAACACCATCTTTTAAGATTTCTTGGCAATTTTGAATGAAAATATCATCCGCACGTGACATTGTTGTTCTCCCATCTTTTTAATAATTTTCAATTTTTCTATGCAAATCCCCTCTATTTTAAGAAGCAAAATGAGGGAAGAAAAGACAAGCCATCGCGAAATAGATAAGAAGCGTCGTCACATCCATGACGGTGGTAAGGAGAGGTTGTGCCAATAAAGCTGGATCCTTTTTAATGGCAGCGGCTCCCATGCATAATAAGGTTCCGATGAGTTTCGAAACGCTAATGGCGACAAAC
>DJRC01000002.1:0-1691 GCA_002437735.1 Oscillospiraceae bacterium UBA6370
AGTCCTTCCTTTTTTTGCCCGCAGAACTGTCATCGTTCAAAATATTAAACTTTTTGCTCAATAATTTTTGTATAGATACTATACTCGTGCGTTTTACTGCGTCATTTATGCGCCAGATTGCCTCACAATAAAAGCGCCCGAAATTACTACCACTTTTTGCCTCAGAAGCAGGGCATAAATTGGTAGTAATTCGGGCGCTTCCTGCTGTCCCCATCATAGGGACGCAGTTTTAGGTAGTGATTCTTTGCGATTTACTGCCTGGGTGTTTTGCGCTTGGTCAGTCAGCCCATCGCGGCGGCGAGCTTACGGAGCAGATCGGCGCCGTATTTGTAGGCCTGCAGATAATCGAGCGTAGCGTCAGAGAGGCCGGCCTTTGCCTGGATCTTCGCACGATAGGCAGAGAGGTCCGAAGCGGCCTTGTATGCCGGCATCTGACGCGGGAGCTTCCCTGCTCGGATCATCGCGCCGGTATGCTGCTTATTATCGTCCCATTGGAAGTGAGGCCGATCGGGGAAAGACTTCCAGCGGCCGCCCCAGGTAAAGCCGATCTTCTCGCCGATCTCGCCGCACTTCTGGAAGAATGCGGCATCGTCATACTCGTGGCCCTTGATATTCTTACAGATGTCGAACGCCAGTCCGGCTTTTGTGCTGTGAAAGGTCGGCACGGTGGCGTTCTTGCTCGTGTAACCTTGCGCCACGAGCGAGCGCTGATACTCTTCGTCACGCACGGTTTCAGTCACAAGGACGCTCAGGCCAGCAGCCTCGCATTCCTCGAGAAATGCCTCGCAGTTCGCTCGCACATCAGATCTGAGGTACTTCAGATCGCGGCTATGAAACATCGCTTCCGCCTTTCTGCGTGCCGTAGAGCGCCCTGTGGAGCTCCAGTACGGCAGCCTCGATCGCAATGTCCACGTCTTCCTCGCTGAGATAAATGCCACGCTCTTCCAGATAGTTTATAACATAGTCTTTCTTTTTCTGTCCATCAACGGCATCAAAGACCTGCTCCGCCGCAGCAACGGCGATCTTCACCCACCGGAGAGCGGTGTCAAGCTTGTCCTGTCCGAGTCGGGACTTCGCAAGAGGGATCAGCACAGCGGTGGTGATCACGATGCACAGTCGGATCAAGATCGTTACGATCTCGGTAATGTCGTAAGTCATTCTTTCGTATCCTCGCTTTTCTTTTCGGATTTTTTCTTGATGTACCCGCAGACGCCACACTCAAAGCCACAGAAGCCATAGAATGCAACGCTCTGCATAGGCGCGATCTCAAAGCCTGCAAGACGCGACCAGTAGGCGCACGTCCAGGTATACGCGATCACCTGCAGGACAATGACCGCAAGCAGCAGCTTCATATATAGGCCGCTGCGCTTTTTCCTGCTTTTCACGATACTACCTCCCATTCGTCAATTTCACTCTTAATGCGGTCTATGAAGCTGTTTCCCCCGAGTGCTTTGTATCCTCGGTAAAGATAAAGAAAATCTTCCAGCTCGTATTGGCGGATCGTATGATCCTCCCTGTGTCGGTAATAGGTGTGCAGCATGTCGTGTCGGAGCTGACATTTGAGCGCATCGGTCAGCTTGTCCAGCCCCAGCAGCTTGTTGCGGATGGGCTTGACCAGCATCGCCAGCGCGGCCAAAATGACTGTGATCTCCGAACAGGTCGATGCGACGGTCGATAGGTTCATAGGCGTT